>CAMVRH010000011.1 GCA_947169835.1 uncultured Lachnospira sp.
ACATATCTTAGTTTTGGAGTCTTGCCTGCTTCAGACTCTCCAGCAGTATAGCTAACACTAATAGTTCCTGTGTATGAATGACCATCTTGCAAACCAGCACCGCCCTGGGCAACTGTTTTGCTTAGGTAATTCTTTAGAGTTGCTTTGTTCCAATAGAATGGCTCGCCTACTGCCACTAGTTTAGGCTTGATAGATGTGCCTGATACGCCACTTCCATCTACCTTGTACCACATATCACCATATAGACCCTGATCTCCATCTGAAAGATCTGTGTCTGGCTGATAATCTGCATATAGTGTCCAAGGGCTGCCTGAAGGTGTGACATCCTGGTTAGGTTTAACCTTATGCCATCCATCATCTACTTGAGTGAAAGTTACACTCTTAACAGTTAGTTCAGAATCTGCAACTAACTCGTCAAATAAGAATTTAAGATTTGCATCGCTTCCGTCAAAGACGAACTCTTGTAGTGAAAGAGTATTATCGCCTTTTGCTAAATCAAATGCTTGCTCTGTTCCACCAAATGGTGTAACAAATAGCTTTGTATCATTGTCATATGCGTCTGTTAATGTAGCTTCTGAAGCATTTACTACTATACTAGCAGTATATCTTTCATCTTCTTCTAGAATTGTTCTAATATTACCTGTTTGAGAAGTTCCATCAGCTTTGTTAACAGTAGCTTTGTAGTTTCCTGTTAAATCTGCGCTCATCCACCACCATCTCTGTGCTGGGTCCGTAATTCTAGCGCCCTGTGGAGTTCTCTCTGCTTCCCCAATAGCTCCTGCCATCTTAAATGTTATTCTTGCAGGATCGTTTGTAGCAACAGCTGTATCGTGTTTATATCTGATATCTCCGTATGATGAAGAATTATCATTATTTACTGATGTACTCCAATTAGAGTTTGAAATAGCTGAGTCTATAGCAAATGGTGCTTTAGTCCAACCATCATAAATACTATTAAATACAATACTCTTAATGTAGAATTCAGCGTTTTGTGGCATTTCTACATAATCAAATTGGATATTATCATTATCTGCTGGGTTGTATTTGAATTTATTAATAGTAATTTCATTATCACCCGCAGTTAATGGAACATCATACTGATGGCCAAATGCAACTATTCTAATAGTATGACTACCTGATGTGGCTGTATCAGTATTGATTACGATTTTACCTGTATATGATGAACCGTTATCTAGTCCAAGAGTAGTACCGTAACCCATTAGTGATGCTGAATCCCACCACCAATCGTTCTTGTTTGAGCCATCTACATAGTCTTTCTTCAAATGCATTCTACTAATGTCAGAAACTTGTTTAGAAGAATCCATCTTGTAGTATTGATTACCCCATGCAGTAGATGCATTGTTATTTGATCTTAGAGTCCATGGTGATCCTGCCTCTGGTACAAATGGAGTATCGTCAAATGGACATCTCTGCCAATTATATAGGTTAGTTGTTGTTTCTTTTGGTGTAAAAGTAATACTTTCAATTTCGAAACCACCAACCTGTGCACCAGCTGCTCCACCTTGTCCGTTATTACCATATCCAATAGCTAACACAAAATTAGCAGTGCCTGGTGTGACATCAGCTGTATATGTTAGTTCAGCGCCTTTACTTAGAGTTTTACTAGTAGGCGCCATATCAGCAGTACCACCAGTAGTTCTAATATTAAGCGTTGTGGCTTGGGTTGTAGTATAGCTGCTAGGTGCTTTAACATTGATAGTCATTGCGTATGATGTGCCTGCTGTCAAACCATACACAGACTTCAAGTCTCTTACTTTCCAGTAAGCACCGTCCCAACCATAAACATCGTGTGAATAAATGAAGCCATCTACTTTACTAGCATCATTGTATGATGCAGCCTCATTATTCCACTGGTTTTGGACGATTGTGTAAATCCATTGTCCAACCGTAGTTTCAGTGCCGATGACACAAGAGTTAGCCTGTGCAGCATCGACTTTGGACGGTGTGAACGTAATTCCAGTTACCGTCATCGCAACCGCCGCAACGATTGCAATCAGTCTTTTCAAGTTCTTTTTCATCTCATTTTCTCCTTTCAAGTAAAGAACAATTCTGTCCCAAAAAGGGCCATAGTAACACCATTTGGGCGCACTAGGCCCAATGATACATATTATTGTACCTTATATCTTATAATAGTATACTTTTTTATGTAAGTGCATATATTTTAGGACGGTATGGTTTTTAGTTTCAACGCGCTAAAGCGGTACAAACACAAAAAATCTCGTTGTCTGGTGATTTGACAACGAGATTTTTTGATAATTATCTATTTTATTGAATTACTTTAACAACTGACCACTTGGTATAATACTTTTTACTTCCAATCTTCTTGCGAGCTCTAAACTTTACATAGTATATAACACCATTCTTTATGCCCTTAAACTTGTATTTAGTCTTTTTAGTGTTTTTCACCACAGTATATTTCTTTTTAAATGTATTAACTGTTGAATACTTGATCTGATATGTAGCGTTCTTAATCTTTTTAAACTTAGCTTGCTTTCTAGAAATACTAGTGAATTTAGGCTTTTTGTTCTTGAAGTTTGCAATCTTTGTCTTTTTACAAGCTTTTGCTACAGTTTTTTTGCTGTATCCCTTTGCAGCCATTGGATATTTATAATAGAAAGAATAGCTATTATACTCCTTCCATCTAGAGTGTCCTTTGAAGGAGTCGCCCTTTAAAAAGTATTCATAGTCCTTCTTCGCATGAGTCAAAGTAGAATCCCATGTAGAATCAACATTGTAATAGTAGTTTCCAAGTTTAACAATGTTCCAGCCGTGACTTGTTTTGCTAAATGTAGAATTACCAGCAATCACTCTAGAAGATATGCCTAGTGTTCTGTAGAATTTATATAGAAGTGTTGCATATCCTTGGCATACTGCTTTCTTTCCTATTAATGCTTGGTATGCTGAATAATACTTAGTATCATCTGATGATGCATTCTTTGCATAAGATACATTCTCGCATACGTAATCATATACTTTCTTTATTTTGTCGTATGTAGATGTCTTTTTAGTAAATTTGAAATCCTTTATTACACTATTCACTTTTTTGTCTAGAGTATTTCTCTGCTTAACTGTAGTTAAGTACTCTATATTAAGTATGAATGTATAATAATAGTAGGAACCTGATTTAACTGCAGAATAATCTGTGGCAGTCTCATCCACATCCCATCTCATAAAATCGCCTTGATTAGGATTGGCAGTTTCCGCATATATTACTCTCTCTAATTTTTCAAAAAGACTTTGTGGATCTGCGCTTTTACTCTTGATTTTTGCTACTACCCTAGATTTATGCTCATATACTTTGTCGCGCGCTTCTACTCCCGCCTGTTTATATGACTTGTATGAAGCTTTGTTAATGGCCGCTTCAGTATTGATAGCAGGTGCCGCTGGCAGCAACATAACAAGCATTAAACTGAAGGCTACTATTTTCTTAAACATATTTTCCCCTTTTTATCTATAACAATTTTTGAAGCTCTTCGAATAATTTCAAAGAGCTTCATTTTATTGTTATTATTTCTTTACTTTTCTCTTATACTTAGATTTGAATTTTTCTCCACCATATTTCCATATTCTTACCATCTTGTTTGGTACTTTCTTGTTATATGTGAATTTCTGGTCGTCATACTTCTTAAGTTTGAAGTGAATATGACTTGGAGTAACTTCTATCTGTGTCACACGATTCTTATCGCTAATAATAGTGTTGAAGCCCAACTTCTTATTATTCATGTCCTTAATCCATAGACACATTTTACCTTTATACAAAACTTCTTTGATATAAATGCGATAAGTTTTCTTCTTGCCTTTAACTTTGCCGTGATGTTTCCAAAGTCCTAGCCAACTTTTAACCTTGCGGTCGAATTTATACATCTTATCGTTAAGTCTTGCTGCTTTTGGATAAGCCTTACCTATCTTGCCTAGCAATTCGCATGCTGCGGCTATATTTCCTTTGCCGGCTAATGCTTTTGCCTTATTGTAAATAGATACGTTCAAGTTTGGCTCGTTTGTTAACTTAGCAACCTTGTTGTAAACCTCAAGACCTTTTTTGTACTTTTCTTTGCCTATCAAGTATTTAGCATATTCATAGCCATACTTTGCATACTGTTGTTTGTATGCGTTAGGATCTTTTGAATAAATATTCTGGATTGAATCCCAAGCATCCTTGTAATTTCCTTTCACAAATGATACCTGTGCAAAACCAGCACTTGCCTTATTTGCTAAGTTGATATCTGATGCAGAGTCAGCGCTCTTTTTGAAGTAGTTGTAAGCATCATCTATCTTATTTTCCTTCAACGCTTCCTCGCCTCTGTAGTAATCTAGGAATGAGTTGGCAACCTCGCCGTACTCTGAATTAGAATCTGCATCATAGGCTTTTTGGAAATTCTTTTTAGCTTTTTCCTCGTCGCCCTTCTTTAGGTAGTCAACTCCAATATTGTAATAGCATTCTGCTTCATAGTCTTCGCTCTTCAAGAATCCGTTTAAATCGTCAAATTCCTTAGCAGCCTGCACATACTTTTCATCTTTTAATAATTTCTTTGCTTTTCCATATTGGATGTTAGGGATAAAGAATGAAACCACCGATAGTACAATCAAAATAACGACTGCAAGTACTACTCCCATCGCTATTTTGAATCTCTTCTTAACAACAACCTCACGCTTTTTGATAGAGTCTTCTCTGCTCTTCTTTCTGTCTTCGTTCTGCTTTGCAGCTTCGAACTTTTTGTAAGCATCATTTAGTCTATCATCAGAATCTTTGTACCAGTGAATCTTTTCTAGTATTGTGATACCTTCTGAAATATGCTCAGAGTCATCAGACTGCACATAGTTAAGTGCCGCCTTGTAAGCATCCTCGTACTCTTTAAGTTTTTCCTCGGCAAATTCCTCAATATCTTCAATGTCGCCTTCTGGCTCCAAGATAGCATCCGCCTTCTCCCAAACGCGGCCATCTTCAAAGACAACTCTATCCAAGCGAACTTTAAAATCGTTCGCGTCTTTGTTATCGATAGTAAGCTTTGCCACGCCTTTTGTAGATAGGTACTTCTGACCAAGGGCTTTGTATGAATGCTCAATCTCATCTACATTGCCTTCAGGATCTTTCGCGATTACTGTTAGATACACATCTCTGATTTCTTCTGGGAAAATATTGGTAAACTTAAGATTAACTCTGTTTTTATTGCTTACCTTGTCATTTTCCAAAACACCTTTTTCCACGATGATTGGTGAACCATGTGTCCAAAGATTCTTTTCGAATTCTTGCAGAGTAGTATATCTACCCTCGTCTACTTCTTTTTTTGAATTAGATTCTTTCTTATCACTCATTTTTCCTAAACTTCCTTAAAAATTATTTTTTAACTTTTTTGCTCTTCTTAGCACTCCACTTACCGTAAAGTTTTGCGCCGTTAACTTTCTTATAAGCTCTAGCCTTAACCCAATACTTTGTATTTTTGTCTAGGCCTTTAATTGTAAATTTTGGTTTCTTTGTATTCTTCTGCTCGTAACCGTCAAAGGATTTGCTGTCACACCATCTTACCTGGTATCCTGCTGCCCCTTTAATCTTTTTAAGTTTTACGATTAGTTTTCTTTTCTTCTTATATTTAAGTGATTTAATCTTTGCCTTTGCTGGTTTAGATACTGTAGTTGGTTTTACTGTGGTTGGTTTTACTGTAGGAGTAACTGGTTTGTTTACATAGTGACGAACATAGTCAACATACATGTTAACATTCAAATCAGTTCTTGGATTATCACCATGTGTTAGGTTTCCGCCAACTGCTACATTTAATAGTAGATAATGATCATCGTTCAATACTGAACGTTTTCCATAAATACCTTTCTGCCATGTATAGCCATCCTTTGCAGACCAAGCATCTACATTTCCATCTGCTGTAGTAGCAAATCCTATTACTTCTCTATCTAGGTAAAAAGCAATGTGTGTTCCATCTCTGTAAACTCCGTATGTATGGAACTCTGTTTTATCAGGAACATTTTTTTGATAATAATTATATAAGTCTGTATTGGTCTCTGTTGGGTAGTGAATAGTTGCTTGAGATATTGCTTGCATATTGAAAGATTCCATAATATCAATTTCACCACAACCAGGCCATGTTTTTCCGTTTGTTCCTAGCATCCAAAATGCTGGCCAAATACCATGCGCAGAAGGAATACGAATTCTTGCCTCTGTATATCCATATCCTAAATGAATTCTATCCTTACTCCAAATTCTTCCAGATGAAAAATTATATGTAGTATCTCCAACTTTTCCTGCATTAGGTTCATATTTGGCATTGATAATCAAATTTCCGTCTGAAACACTTATGTTGTTATCTTTATAGAATTCTTTCTCATTGTTGCCCCATTCCCAGACGCCATACATACTTCCATTGCCTCTTTGTGGAGCCCACCATGAACTTAATGAATCTCCATCAAATTCATCTGACCAACTCACGTTAAATTTACTCTCTTCAATTTTATCTGGAAAATCGGCCATTACAACTGCACTCATTCCAAGAGTAAATGTTAATGTTGCTACCAATAATAGTAATTTTTTCATATAGGTATCCTCCTTGCTTTAAGTCCGTCCTCACAATTTCCTATATATATTGTAAATAACAATGTTTATGAAAATATGCTATTTATCAAGTTCTTTTTTGATTGCTTCAAAGAAACTGTCGTAGTCTTCGAAGGCCTCGTACTGTGGATAGTCTTTCTTTAGCTGATCTGTAGTTCTAAATAAGAACCCTGCCTTGCTAGCTAGTATCATATCGATATCATTATAACTATCGCCTGCTGCTATAGTCTCAAATCCCACAGACTGTAGAGCCTTTACTGTTGATAGTTTAGACTTCTCACATCTCATCTTGTGGCTTAAAATCTTTCCATCTTCTGCCACCTCCAATGAATTACAGAAAAGTGTAGGATATCCTAGTTTTTTCATAAGTGGCTTTGCAAACTGTGTAAAAGTATCACTTATGATGATTACCTGTGTGATTTCCTTTAGCTTTTCTAGGAATTCTTTGGCGCCGTCTAATGGGTCGATTCCCTCTATTACTTCTTGGATTTCTTTTAATCCAAGTCCATGTTCATTCAATATATTTATACGGTACTGCATAAGCTTGTCATAATCAGGCTCGTCTCTAGTTGTGCGCTTAAGTTCCTCAATACCTGTATGCTCAGCAAAAGTAATCCAGATTTCTGGAACTAATACTCCCTCTAAGTCTAAACATACTACATCCATTGTTACTCCTATCCGCTTTAAGGTAATTTTGCACAAAATTAATACACTTATCTTAAAGCATAAGTCCGTTTTTCTTCTCATATAAATATAACAAAATATGGGGTTTTCTTCAATGTATTCAAAGGTGAATTTTTTGTGTTTTTTCCTCATTTTATATTGATTTATATTATTTCTAGTTTAAACTAGATAATATGCAGAATAATTTTGATCAAGAGATTCTTGATCCAACTGATTTTAATAATGGACTGACTGATGATCAGGTACAGGATCGCATTAATCGCGGTCTTGATAACGAGCCCGTAGATAGTAATACTTTAACGGTAGGTGAGATTATTCGTTCAAACGTATTCACTTACTTTAACTTGGTATTTACGGTGCTAGCTGGTCTTCTTATTTTGGTGGGTTCATTTAAGAATTTGACGTTTCTTCCTATTATTATAGGAAATACTTTGATTGGTATTGTCCAGGAGCTTCGTTCGAAGAAGGTTTTGGATAAACTTAATATGCTAAATGCTCCGCACACGAAGGCTATTCGAAATGGCCGCGAGATTATGGTAGATTCTGTAAATTTGGTGCAGGATGATGTTGTGGTCTTTGAAGCGGGCAATCAGATACCGGCGGATGCCATTGTAATAGAAGGAAATGTTTCAGTGAATGAATCCCTCTTAACGGGTGAGGCCGACGAAGTAGCCAAGACCGAGGGTGATCAACTTATGTCCGGTTCATTTATCGTGTCTGGAACATGTAAGGCTAGGCTTGATAAGGTGGGCAAGGAATCTTACATTTCACAGCTTACACTTGAGGCTACAAAGACAGAGAAAAAAGAACAGTCAGAGATGATTCGTTCTCTAGATAAATTGGTTAAGGGAATTGGTATTGTGCTTATTCCTATCGGCATTATTATGGTTGTTCAGCAGTACGTATTCAACGGTGCAACTTTCCAGAAGAGTATCGAGGGAATGGTTGCTGCTGTACTTGGTATGATTCCAGAGGGATTGTACTTGCTAGCAAGTATTGCTTTGGTTGTTAGTACTATGCGTCTTGCAAAACAAAAGGTATTGCTTCACGATATGAAGTGTATTGAAACTCTAGCCAGAGTCGATGTTTTGTGCGTAGATAAAACTGGTACTATCACTGTTCCTGATATGGAAGTGAGCGGTTTTAAGCTTATGGAAGCCAAAGACAAAGACGAATGCTTCTGGCTTTTGAGCGACTTTTCTACTGCTATGGCTAACGATAATGCCACAATGGATGCTATGAAGAAGTTCTTCAACGGCGAAGATGTAAAACCTGCGGATGAAGTGTTCTCATTCTCGTCTGCATACAAATATAGTGCTGCAAAGTTTGGCGAAGACAGCTACGTGCTAGGCGCGCCTGAGTTTATTTTGAAAGACAAATACGAAGACTATGCAGAGGATATAGAAGAATACACCGACAAAGGATACCGCGTGGTCGTATTTGGTAAGTACGATGGCGAGCTAGATGGGCAGGCTTTGAAGCAGGCGGTCAATCCACTTTGCTTTGTATTCCTATCAAATGCTATTAGAGCCGGTGCCGAAAACACATTTGCATACTTTGCTAGATGTGGTGTGGAACTAAAAGTTATATCTGGAGACAACCCTAGAACTGTTTCCGAGATTTCTATAAAAGCAGGAATTGAGCATGCTGATAGATATATCGATGCTTCTACTTTGAAGGATTATGATGATATCTACGATGCTATCCAAGAATACACAGTATTTGGACGTGTTACTCCTGAACAAAAGAGATTATTTGTTCAGGCTCTTCAGGAACAAGGACGAACTGTTGCTATGACTGGTGACGGTGTAAACGACGTGCTTGCTCTTAAAGATGCGGACTGTAGTGTGGCTATGGCCAGCGGTTCAGATGCCGCCAGCAACGTAGCTCAGATTGTACTTTTGGATTCAGACTTTTCAAGAATGCCTTCTGTAGTGCTAGAGGGACGACGCGTTGTAAACAATATCCAGCGCTCTGCTTCTCTATTCTTGGTTAAGAACATATTCTCACTACTTATGGCATTGATGGCAATGATCTTTGTTTGGGAGTATCCACTAGAGCCATCACAGATTTCTTTGGTGGGCGCATTCACTATCGGTATTCCATCATTTATTTTGGCGATGGAACCAAACAAGAATCGAATACGTGGCCATTTCTTGACGAATGTATTCCTTAAGGCTTTGCCGGCGGGACTTACTACATTTATCGTTATGGGTGCATTCGTATTCTTCTGCTACGAATTTAAGGTTGGTACTACTAACCTATCATCTGCCTGCACTATCATTATGGCGATTGTTGGATTTATGATCCTTTACAAGATTGCATCGCCTATGACAAAGTGGCATGCAGCTTTGATTATTGTTTTAATAATCGGATGTATAGCAACTATGATTATATTTAGAAACCTATTCTCAATGCATATGGTTACAGATTATAGAACGATTATGTTGTTTGTAATCTTCGCAATTTGTACAGAGCCAATATTCAGGTACTTGTATCAGTTGTGTAGTTTCATTCAAAAGAAGGTTTCTAGCAGGTATACAAGATAATATTTTATTTGACAATACTCTTAGATTTGTGATATAAATATCTAGTGCGTTTTAACGCTTAGGGGCGTAGTTCATCGGTAGAATAAGAGTCTCCAAAACTCCAGAGGTGGGTTCGATTCCTACCGCCCCTGCTATAAAAGAAGTTATCGAAAAGATAGCTTCTTTTTTTATTAAAAGAAAAAGCAGTGTACTCACTTGAATCGTTCGTACATCTGCTTTTTCTTTTAAAATTAAATAATACTATATTTGCTCGCTTGCTTCTTTTATATCATTAATGCCAATCAATTCTATGTCATTTTCTCTTATATTCTTCAAAGAAACCGCTGGCATTATCACTTTCTTAAAACCTAGCTTTTTAGCCTCGGCCACACGTTGTTCTGCCTGAGAGATTGCTCTAACCTCTCCTGCCAATCCAACCTCGCCAAAGACTATGGTGTCTGGACTTATCACTCTATTTTTAAAACTACTGATAAACGCCATAACAAGTGCAAGGTCAAGCGCTGGCTCAGTTACCTTCATTCCACCTGCTATGTTTACATACGCATCGTAGTCAGCCATCTGAAGTCCGATTCTCTTTTCAATAACAGCCATAAGCAAGTTTACTCTGTTGTAATCTGTACCCACTGCTGTTCTTCTTGGCTGTCCAAAGTTTGTGCGAGAAAGTAGTGCTTGTATTTCAACTAGCATAGGACGCGTTCCTTCCATCAAGCAAGCAACCACTGTACCCGATGCATCTTTTGCTCTACCTTCTAGCATATATTCTGATGGATTAAGGACTTGGTTAAGTCCATTGTTTCTCATCTCAAAAACGCCTATCTCATTAGTAGATCCAAAACGGTTTTTCACTCCGCGAATAATTCTATAAACTGCCTGTTTGTCTCCCTCGAAATAAAGAACTGTATCTACCATATGCTCTAGCATTCTAGGACCTGCAACCGTACCTTCTTTAGTCACATGTCCTACTATAAAGATAGGAATGTTCTCGCCCTTAGCTAGTTGCATCAAAGAATTAGTAGACTCTCTTACTTGTCCCACACTTCCTGGCGCTGTGCCGATATCTTCACGATACATAGTCTGTATAGAATCAACTACCACTGCATCAGGCTTTTGATCAAGCACTGTCGCTTCGATAGTTTCAAGATTAGTTTCAGATAAAAGTTTTAAACTATCACTGAAATCTCCCATCCTGTTTGCGCGAAGTCTAATCTGCTTCAAAGACTCCTCACCTGAGATGTATAAAACATTAAGTCCACTGTTTGCCATATTTTGACACACCTGCAAAAGAAGTGTGGACTTTCCAATACCTGGATCTCCACCCACTAACACTAAACCACCTGGCACTATTCCACCGCCTAACACGCGGTCAAGTTCACTAAAACCTGTGGTGATTCTCTCTTCATCCTTTGCAGTTACCTTGTTTATAGCAACTGGGTCGTTTACTAATAAGTTTTTACTAGCATGTACCTTCTTTTTTGAACTAGGTGCTTCCGCGCAAGTTCCTCCTGCATGACATGCAGGACAAACGCCAAACCAAGTGGTCTGCTCGTTGCCACACTCTGTACAATAAAATAAGTTTTTCTCTTTGGCCATATATTTACCCCTTTAAAAGATACGAATTGCACATTTAAAATGTGCAATCCGTTTTAATGTTTATTTATTTTTTATGATTAGTCTAAATCGATAAATTCAAAATCGTTGTCTTCATCTGGTTCGTCTTCTTCGTCGTCTGACTGAAGCATTGATTTAAGTGTGCTCTTCAAATCTTCTGGTTCACTCAAACTATCAACATCAATCTCAGAAGTATCAACAATTTCTCTCTTGTCTGCCAAGTTCTCAATCGGATCAGCTAGTTCCGGTCCATCATCTTCTGTTATATCCACTAGCACTTCATCCTCTGAGTGTATTTCTCCACCGTAGAAACCTTCAGTAGACTCTTTGTCTGTGCCAAATGTTGGCTCATCGCCATATCCTTCGTGGCGCTTACTAAAGTCTCTCTTCTTCTTGTGTGTTTCTTCCACTGGCTCTTGTACTGGAGTATCCTCTATTGGTTCCTGTACTGGAGTATCCTCTATTGGTTCCACTACTGGTGTGTCTACCGCTGGAGTAGCTTCCACTTTATTATCTATAAAGTCTTCAGCAGGCTCAATTTGTATTTCGTCTGCATCCACTTCGATATTCTCATCTGGAACATCATCTATATCGTCATCGTCCAAATTTAAAATATCATCTTCAGTTTCCACTGCGTCAATATCATCTTCATCTGGTGTATCTAGTGGAACTGCATCAATATCATCCTCATCAACAGGAACAGCGTCTATGTCATTCTCATCTGTCTCTTCTTTGTCTGCCTTCTTATCCTTCTTATTCTTTTTATCTTTCTTATTAGGCTTATCTTCGCCCATTCCGGCTGTCACAAATTCCTCAGCCTTAATCTTCTTTTCTTTCTTATTAAGTTTGCTGTGAATTAGTAAGAAGATTAGGATGATAATTAGTACTGCCATTCCGATAATGATGTAACGGAAAATATTGTACTTCTTAGTCAAAGCGTTCTTTCTATCCTTCATATTGTCATATGCTTGGTTAGCTGCTTCGATCTGACTGTTAACATCGTTATCAATTAGGTATCTTTGCATACATTTTTCTTGATCATCGTATGTGTAAAGAGATGTCTCTCCATCCCAATTCATAGCGTAAACAAAGAACATTCCTTTCTCATCATCAAGAATCCATGCTTTTACTTTTTGACCATCAATCTTGATTGTTTTCTTTTCGTAGTTTTTCAAGATGTCGTCTGGATTTTCTGGCTCTACGATAGTGTACATTCTACTTTTTACTTTGACATTGTTCATAATGTAGAACTTTTTGGCGTCTTTGTCGTAGATGCAGAATCCCTCTCCGTCTGGGCCATTTAAGTAGAATGCTGTTAAGTCTTTTTCCTTACCTTTAATAGCATCATACTTTTTGCCATTATAGCTAGCTGTAGTCTTTACGAATCCTCTAGGAATATCTTTCTTAGAGAAAGAAGTAATCTTATACTCTTTGCCGTTCATTTCGACTTTCGCAGACTTCTTGCTCACTTTCTTTTTATCAGAAGAAGATTTCTTTGCAGCTTTGCCGCCCTCTTTGTACTGTGAATCTTCTGCTGGTGTACACTTCTTAGTCTTTAATGTGTAAACCTGCTTTGCGCCATTGGTTGCAGTAACTGTTACTGTAGTTTTGTTCTTTCCAGTATCCATTCTTGTGTTTACTGCTTCCTTATCTACAACAGCTGTAGACGCAGGATTGTTTGTTGTAACCAAGATTTCAATTCTCACACAGTTTGATTTGACGACGAAATCATACTTGTAAGTAGTTGGTTTAAAATTGAACTTTAATTGCTTCTTTGCTCCTGCTGTGTCCACACTATACACTTGCATAGATTTTAAATCTGTATCGCTGGCAGCCTTTACTGAAACCTGGGCTGATGCGAATACAAATGTAAGTGCTATCATTGCAATTAGTAATCTCTTTAGACTTTTCATTTTAAATGGTCTCCTTTATCTGAATTTTATAATTCTTTTCCGATGTCTGTTCTCATATATTTGTTATCAAAATCGATTAGCTTTGTAGCCTCATAAGCGTTTGCTCTAGCTTCTTTTAATGTGTCGCCCTTTGCTGTCACGCCTAAAACTCTTCCGCCGTTTGTTACGATTTTGCCATCGTCTAATTTTGTGCCCGCGTGGAATACGTAGTATCCGTCTTTTCCATCAAACTGCTCAAGTCCTTTAATCTCGAATCCCTTTTCGTATGAAACTGGGTATCCGTCACTTGCTAGTACCACGCACACTGCTGCATTGTCTTCAAACTCTAGATCAATCTCATCAAGTTTTCCGTCTATACACGCCTCAAACACATCTATTATATCATTTTTC
>CAMVRH010000012.1 GCA_947169835.1 uncultured Lachnospira sp.
ATCTAGTCCAATCTTTTTTAATGGAGTTCCGTGCCATGTTTGGATGTATACCTGCTCATCAGTAGGTTTTAAAAATTTTCTTGTGTTTGAATTTAACACCCAGTACTTTGCTTTAGCTAGTGCTTTGTAGTATGAAAATGTTTCATATTTAACTATGGAAATTTTTGGTCCTTTTTTGCTGCCCACTAGTTTTTGCAAAATCTTTCCCGGTCTATGGACATTTCTAAAAGACCATATAAACTCATAATCATTATAGTCACCCGAGTCTCTCATTTCTTCGAAGATGGCTTTAGGGCTACAAGAATAATTGCGCCCCTGGAAGCTCTCAAAAAATACCACGCGCGCATCTACCTTGGTAGTTGCGCGAGCTAATTTATAAAGTATTTTCTTTCCGGCGAGCTTTATTGCTCTTAGTATATTTTTAATCGTCTTCATTATCCAAATAATTTGCTGCGATTCTCATCGCGCTTCTTCCATCATTATATGTGTTGACCATTGCGTTTACTTCGTGGCGGTCGTCTCTGTATGTGTCGATTCCGTAATCCACTGAACTTAGGAAATTCTTCATATGTTCTAGGTCTTTGATGATAGGGCCTGGCATAAAATCTTCCGGTTTGTCGAAGATAAATCCGCGTTTCTCTTTATACTCCTCAAAGTCTTCCGTCACAAAGGCGATTGGTCTATCGAGCATCAAATAGTCAAAGAACACTGATGAATAGTCAGTTATAAGTGCGTCAGCATTTCTCAAAATTGTGTAAACGCTCATGTCATTATCTTTGAGTTGCTTCTCGTTGTAGACATCTATATGTGAATACTTCATATCAGAAAGCGTAGCCTCCTGCAAAGGATGAAGTTTTATTATCATTCTCCAATTTTTCGTTCTCAAAAATCGGTTCAAATCTTCTAGTTCATCATTAGTTAAAAGAGGAACTAGCATATTGTCATTAAATTCCCTATATGTTGGAAGCCAAACTATAAGTCTTCTAGCCCCGCGAAGAATTGCTGTGTCTAGAATCTGATTTACTTTAAACATCTCGTCGTTTCTAGGATTTCCCAACACATCTACATCTTCTTCTTTGCATCCAAAGATATCTGCCATTATTGGCTGATACATTGGCGATGATGCAACCACTTTTGTGAAGAAATTGTAATCTACTTGTTCTTTGCCGTCCTCTAAATTTCCAATTCTCTTTAGAGGAGTTCCATGCCAAAGGTTTACAACCATCTGATTTTTGGCAGGTTTAATAGGGTATTTGCCGAAGCAGTAAAATGCATACTTTGCTTTTAGAAAATATTTAATACCCTCTTTGTTATTTACAAACTTAACATGTTTAGGTGAATTGAACTGATATTCTTCATAGTCGTTTATGCTGACAACAATGTAGAATTTTTCATTGTAGTTGTGCTCAATTAAAAAGTCGTAAAACGCTTTTACGTTGTCTCTAAAACCTAGATTTGAGTAAAAGAATATAAGCCTCTTGTCTTTCTTCTTAATCATATTAAGAAGAGTAAGTGGCTTGAATGCAATTTTTAATAATGATTTTTTAAATTCAGCCTTGTCCATCGCTAACCTCTAAGTTTTTTCTTATAAACTTTTTCTCTGAACTTATTTGGTGCAATTGCGATTAAAGCTCTCGCACCTGTCTGCTTCAAATATGTAAATCTTGAAATATATCCTACGCTAAGTAAATGTTTTTCAAATGCCATTACGCATTTCGCATATTCTTTCCCACCGCGTCTTAAGTAAAGGTCATCTCCTGCTCTCATCAAAACAAGTGGCTCTTGCACGTTATATCCCTTGCAACCGTTTTGAAGGAGTGTTATCCAAAGGTAGTAATCTTCAAAGTAATCGAATTTTCCATATCCTCCCAACAATTCTACTTTGCTTTTTTTATAAATAACAGATGGGTGGTTGAAAGGACTTCTTGATTTTGCAAACTCTCTTATTTCTTCGTCGGTCTCTGGTAAGTTGCGCTCTCCTGTTAGTCTTGTGATGTCACCATTAAATTCGGAAATATTTGAGCCCACTATATCTGCTCCCGCTTCATCCATTGCCTTTAATTGTTTTTCAATTCTGTCAGGTTTGCTGAAGTCGTCTGAATCCATTCGAGCCACAATGTCATTTTTGCAGTGCCCTATTCCTTCATTTAGTGCTAGTGCAAGGCCTACATTTTCAGGGAGTCTTACAACATTAAATAAGCCCGGATTAGTTCTTTCGTAATTCGAAATCACTTCATCCAAGCTATCCGTTAATGGTCCATCGCATACTAAAACAAAGTCATTTGTCGCAACGCTTTGATTAAGCATGCTATCAATGGCAGTCTTTAAATATTCTGGGTTTTCTTTTTTGTAAACCGACATCAATACTGAATAGTCTGCCATTTTACTCACCTTTATATAATTCATCCATAGGTGGTTCTACTTCACCTAGATCATATTCTTCTTTTTTCTTTGGGTTTTCAACTTTTGCTGTCTTTTGATCTTGCTCTACACCCTCTCTGTTTTCTTTGATGAAGAGAATCTTAAATGTCATCATAAGTAACTGAAGGTCTCTCCAGAATGAATAGTTTTGAATATAGTACAAGTCTAGTTTTAATTTGTCGTATGGAGTAGTGTTGTACTTTCCATATACTTGAGCATATCCAGTTAGTCCAGCTTTTACTTTAAGTCTAAACTTAAACTCTGGAATGTCAGCTAGATACTCTTCTGCTATCTCTGGTCTTTCAGGACGAGGTCCAACTACAGACATCTGTCCAATAAGTATATTAAATACCTGTGGTAGTTCGTCTAAGTGTGTAGCACGAAGAACTCTACCTACCTTAGTAATTCTGTCATCATCTTTCTTTGCAAGCTGCGCTCCTTGTTTTTCGGAGTCCACTTTCATACTTCTAAATTTAATGATCTTAAACTTCTTACCGTTCTGGGTAATTCTTGGTTGAAGATAGAATATTGGTCCTCTATCCCAAATCAAATCTCCAATAGCAACAAGAATGGTTATAAATATAGTAGGCACACACAAAATGAGAGCAATGATAATATCTAACAATCTCTTGAATACGGCCTGCTCCCACTTAAGACCCTTAATTTTTGTAACAAGAAGTGGCGAGTCGAACAATGTGTTTTGTCCGGCTCCCAGAATAATTAAATCTGAAAGTTTTGGTGTAACATATGCTCTCTTATCATGCATGTAACAATATTTGATAATCTTGTTTCTTCTTCCACTTGGAATGTCACAAAGTAAAACAGCTTTGTGTCTTCTAATTGCATTTCGAAGGTCCTCTGCAGGTGAATCACAGTGAATTCTATCATCAATCAAATATTTATCTTCCCTAGTTTCAATTTTCTTAACTAGGTTATCTGGATCTCTGTCACTATATATCAACAATAGCTTTCTAGGTGGGTATAACCAACGATAGACTAACAATGCCAGTGCACACCAAATGAGCGCACAAAGCATATTGATAAATGTCATGCCTAAAAGTGGTGCTACATTAACCATCTTCAAAGAAAGCAAAGATGCTTGTAGATAGATAAATAGGTTAGTAAAGAGTATTGCTAGTACTTGTGAGAAAAATAGATTAGAATACTGCAATGTTCCAAGCTTAAATGCTCCGTAAACATTACAGAACACCAAGAACATTAATCCGTACATAAAATAAAGTACGATCTTTCCTTTTGAAAAGAAAGCCTCATACAATCCTGTACCTTCGGTATAGTACATATCCCAATAATAGATAAAGATAGCAGTCTGCGCAGCAACAATGATTGCTAGCAAAAGCAAGACAACTATCCTTCTGAATGTTCTTGATTTTCTCATAAATACAACCTCTTATTAAATCAATTAAAATTTTATCAAAGGGCATATTGTTTGTCAATCAAACGCAATAATGCTATAATACAAGCGACTTTTTAATAGAAAAAACAGTCCACATTTAGGAGGATTTTATGAATAATTTAAATGGTCCTGACAGCATAAAAAAAGGAGATTACGGATATAGTTCTGAAACTTTGTCGAAGGGTTCTTCTAGAAAATCCAGACAGAGTGCTAAGGGTTCACCTAAGAATGCCTCTCAGTCTCCTAGAAATAATGCTAGACCTACTCAGAAAGATGCAAAGAAACTTAAGAATAGTACTATTATAAGTATAATTCTTGTAATTATTCAGTTAGCTCTTTCTGGTTATTTTATATATTTGATGATGACACACAAATGGTCATATATGCCAAATGTTCCTGACCCTGTATTTATAGGAGTTAGTGTAGCCTTGGCATTCTTCCTAGTGCTCGCACTTATTTTAACGGTTGGAAGAAAGCGTTCAACTAAGCGAGTTGGAAAAGTTATTTCAATAATAGTAAGTATTGCACTGTTAGTATGTATATTTGTTCTTCCATTCCTATCACTGGGCGGAAAGAGCAAGGTGGATGAGAATCCATTTGTTGTATTTGTATCAGCCACAGATACTTTCGGTGATTTAAATAAAGAAGGAAACGAGAGATCAGATACTAATATCCTAGCAGCTGTGAATCCAAAAACTCACACTGTTATGATGGTTTCTGTTCCTAGAGATTACTATATCCCAGTAATTGCAAAGAGTGTATCTATTAACACTTCGCTAAATTCTGACAAGCTTACTCACATTGGCCTTTACGGAAATGGACAAGCCAGAAACAACAGCGGCCAGAAAGTGGGTGCTGCTGGATGGAACTATGCGTGCGAAGTTCATTGGGACCACGGCAAAAATGCCATTATGGATTCTCTACAGAAACAGTTCAAGTTTAACGTAAGTAAAGACCGTTATCACTATGCACAGCTTAACTTTACAGGTTTCGGAAAACTTATTGATGAGCTAGGCGGCATTGACGTAGATGTTGAAAAGAGTTTCTCTTACACTACATATGCAAACTACGGCGAAGACGATGGCAAGAGAAAGAGATATAAATTTAAAAAGGGCAGAATGGAAATGGACGGTAACGAGGCTCTAACATTTGCTAGAACTCGTAAGGCCTTTGCCGATGGTGACTTGCAGAGAAACAGAAACCAAACTGCAGTGCTAAAAGGCGTGGCCGACAAAGCGCTATCTCCTACTATTCTACTTAGATACAACGGCGTGATGAATGCTGTTAACGACTGTTTGGAAACAGACATCGATGCATCATCTATGGCACTACTTCAATCTAGGGTAGCTGGTCACAGCAACTATGATGGTTGGAAGATTGTTTCATTTGGCGTTATTGGCGAATCCTCAAGACAAAGTGTTCTTTGGAATGGACAAGCACTTTCAGTTGTATTAAAAGACCCAACATCTGTTGGTTACGGCCAGAAGCTTCTAAACAAGACCTTGGCTGGCACAGATTCAAAGACACTTAAGAGATTGGCAAAGAAATACACAAACGCACAAGGACAATAATATATGAAGAAAATAATTTTAACAGGCGGCGGAACTGCCGGACATGTTACACCAAACATTGCGCTAGTTCCAAAACTTAAAGCCGCAGATTTTGAAATTAAATATATTGGCTCTAAAAAGGGCATGGAAAAACAATTAGTGGAGGATGCTGGCTTAGATTATGCTGGCATTTCTTCTGGTAAGTTGAGAAGATATTTTAGCTTCCAGAATTTCATTGATCCTTTCAAGATTGTTAAAGGATATTTCCAAGCAAAAAGAATTATTAAGAAGTTTAAACCTGATGTGGTTTTCTCTAAGGGCGGATTTGTTACTGTTCCTGTAGTGTATGCTGCGGCAAAGTACGGAGTTCCTGTAATAAGCCACGAATCAGACATAACTCCAGGTTTAGCAAATAGATTGGCTCTTAAGAAAACATCTTTAGTGTGCTACTCCTTCCCAGAGACAGCAAAGCACTTAGGGTCTAAGGGCAAGTTCACTGGCTCTCCTATCAGAGCAGAGTTATTTGAAGGAAAAGCTGATGTAGCAAAGAAGATGTGTGATTTCACAGATGACAAGCCAGTCATTATGGTTACAGGTGGAAGTTTGGGTGCAGAAAATGTAAACAAACTAGTTAGGGCAGCTCTTCCAACTTTACTTGAGAAGTTCAATGTTGCGCACCTCTGCGGCGAAGGAAAGACTGATGAAACTTTACAAGACACCGCGGGTTATGCACAGTTTGAATATATAAAAGATGAGATGAAAGACTTCTTTGCGATGGCTGATTTGATGATTTCAAGAGCGGGTGCAAACTCTATCTTTGAAATCGTTGCTTTGGCGAAGCCTAACATTTTGATTCCTTTGTCGGCGAATGCCAGCAGAGGCGATCAAATTTTAAATGCTAAGTCTTTTGAAAAACAGGGATTTAGTGTGGTTTTAGAAGAAGATGGCGCCACAGGCAAAGACTTGGTAGATAAAGTAAACACACTTTACTCAGAGAAGGATAAATATATAACTGCTATGAAGTCATCAAACTTTAGTGGCGGTGTAGATTCAATAATCGAAACTATTTTGGAAAAGGCAAAATAATTTAGGAGGATGTTATGGCTGAGATTAACGAAGCTGAATTACAACTAAAATACGATGGTGCCAAAAGATTAATGAATTCTGTTGAATGTTTGAAAAAGAATTCTGACAAGGCAAAAACTATGGAGAGAGCTGCCAAAAGATTTGAAGATTTAGGTGATTATTCTGACTCGGCAGATATGGCTACTAAATGTAGGACCGAAGCAGAGAAATATTCTAAAACGGAAGATAACCTTCCACCTGCGCCAAAGAATCCATTGGATATAAAGAAGCCTAGTAAACTTGCTACATGGCTTTTGAGAATTGCAGTGTTTCTTGTTATCGTTGGAATTATTGGTTTCTTCTATACTAGAAAGACCGATCACGGAGCATATTTAAGATCTTCATTCTATGAAAATATTGGTAATCACGAAAAAGCATATAAGATGTTCTTGCATTTAAAAGATTACAAAGACAGCGAAAAGAGATATATAAATAATAGATATAAGCACGGTATTGAGCAATTTCAGAAAAAGAACTACGAACAGGCCCGCAATGCTTTTAGAGAAATCAGAGACTACAAAGACAGCGGCGATAAACTTGCGACATGCGAAATCAATCTTTTGAAGAAGACCAAAAAGCATGGTGATATTTTATTTGGCGAAGCACATTGGATAGTAGCCGAAAAGAAAAAGGATAAAGCCTTTCTAATTAAGACTAAGCCTGTAGCTGGCATCCCATACAACGAAACTGATGATAAGGTCACTTGGGAAAGTTGCACTATGAGAGAATATCTAAATTCTGCTTATATGAATGATACTTTCACTGATGCTATGAAAGACAAAATTATAAAAACTAAAGTTGTAGTCAAAGACAATAAAGAGTTTGGTACAAAAGGTGCCACTACCAAAGATAAATTGTTTATGTTAAATGAAGATCAAGCCTATAAATATGGCGAGGACTTAAATATATTTATGAGAGACTACTGGTTGATTGGACCTGGAGAAACTCAAAGAGAAGCTCAGTTTGTATCATATGGACAAGTAAAAGAGGCTGGATATCCAGTGAATGACAGTTATATAAACACTCGCCCATGTATGTGGGTAAATATAAAGTAACAACTCTTTATATACAACGCACAGAAAAAGAGATAGGGGTCTCACTTAAAATCATTTGCGCGTTCAAAAGGGCAGCAGTTTAGAAATAAGAAAAGAGATTTAGGAAAATATATTTTTCTAAATCTCTTTTCTTATTTCTATATTTCGCGAATGCGCGACACGAATATTTTGCGTAGCAAAATATGAGCGCTGCTGTTCTTTTATAGCAATCCTTTTGATCTTTCGATGATCTCTTTAACTGCTGCTTCGTCCAGTTCGCCCGGAGTCCATTGAACCATCTCACCTTTTTCATATCTAGGGATGATGTGGATGTGTAGGTGGAATACTGTCTGTCCCGCTACTTCTCCATTGTTTTGTAATATATTTATTCCCTCGCACCCCGTTACTTCCTTTAATGCTGTAGCCACTTTCTTTGCTACTTTGTACGCATCTGCAATCAAGTCTTCTGGAATTTCAAAAACATTTGCATAGTGTTCTTTAGGGATAACCAACACGTGTCCCTTTGTAGCAGGCGATGCATCAAAGATTACTCTAAACTGATCATCCTCATATAATGTGTTTGTCTCAAAAACTCCGTTTGCTAATTTACAAAAAATACAATCATCTTTCATTTTTCTTTCTCCTTTTTATTTCTTGTTTCAAATATTTAAAAGTCTGCTTCTCTCCTTTTTCAGCAAGCATACTTAATAGTTCTTCTAAATCTCCGGCAGTCTCTGGATTCATTATGGATTTTGCGTGTCTTCCCACGAAATAATTTAGTGGGTCATTATCTTTGTATTCTTTGCCGCGGTAGATTTTGCTGGCCGCCACTCTGTCGCAAAACATCTCAGCAACATATCTGTAAGGCATCGACATATATTCATATTTATGTGTCTGTGTGCTTATATCTTGCCAATACTCAAAGTGGTGTTTGTTTCTGCCCTTATGGTGAATCCACGCCCTCGAATATCCCAAGTCTTTCCTTTCCCCTTCATTAGGACTTCTGTCTCCCGTGTAATACTTCACTCCAGGAACAAACTCGGTGGGCGAGTACTTCGAAAGGTCATGCTTTAAACCCTGCCAAAGTATGCCGGCTCTAGCACAGTTCTTAATCACTATATGCCTGTGGCGTGTAACCGTATGCAAATGTCCAAAAAATTTCCTAAATGTGTTCATCTATTTTTCCTATAAATTATCTACAATATATTTTACAAAAATTTCTACTATATCTATATCCGTATTTTCATAAAGCATCCTTGCTCCAACCGGATCTTCTATCTCGTTAAATACAGGCTCTCCATTATTATAAATCAAATCGATTCCTGCATAATCTATGCTAATAGTTTTTAGAATCTTATCTACTATTTCTTTTTCTTGCTCATCTAGCTCGCACGCTGTTGCTCTTCCGCCCAGCGAATAGTTACTTCTAAAATCATCCGCCTCTCTTAATATAGAAGAAACAACTTCATTCCCTACTATATAAACTCTTTTGTCTTTTCCTAAGTCTGAGCAAACTTCTTGCTTTATATAGTCCTTTGTCCCAAGCGCTAATATAGCCTTATCCTCTTCCTCTCTAGAGTTAACCATAAACACTTCGTTTCCTCCGTGCCCATCCACGCTCTTTAAGACAAATGGATAGTCTGTGACCAATTTCATCTGAGGAACTTTGCCATCAAAGAATTTGTGCATTCTTCTTTTGTCGTTGCTTAGTTTTGTAATGGTGCTCTCGTTAAAGACTTTGACGCCCTTGTTCTCTAGGCGCTCCGCTATCTTATAGTCCCTGCTTCTATTGATTGCAAATGAAGGAGTCTCTTTCTTTGGCTCATTTTCCACAAAAACCAACCTGGCCTCGATATCATACTTGGCCAGCTCTGCTGTCAGTCTGCTTATAAATGCGATGTTTTTCTCCGCATCTTTTTTGTCGTAAATAATCCAACCCTTCATATTAAATCTTCTTCAAAATGTATTTTATAATGGCATCTGCCGCGTCTACACCTGTGCAATCGAAAATATTTTTAAAATGTGCGTTTGAATTTATCTCGCAAAGTAGAGGTTTACCATCTTCATTCCAGATAATATCCACTCCGGCAAAATCTAGTCCTAACTTTTCGCACGCCTTAATGGCAATCTTTATTTCTTCACTTGTTGGCTCATACTTTTCCATCTGTCCGCCACCAGTCACGTTTGATTTGAAGTCTTCTTCGTTGGTGAGTTTCATAGATGTAATCACTTCACCTCCCACCACCTGCAGTCTAGCGCTTTTGCCTTTAGAACTTTCTATGTATTCTTGCATAATAAAAGAATTTGGTCCCAGTCTCTCTACTATGGTGGCTGCCTCGTTAAAGTCTTTGGCGAGGAATACTTCATTTCCAAATGAGCCCTCGTTTTTCTTTATAATCATTGGGTATCCAAGCTTGTTCTCAACTTGAAGTAAGAACGTGTAATCTGGATACTTTGATTCAAATGTAAGCGGCGCATTAAAAGTGACTGGCATTGGGATGTCAGTGTTTTTAAGTTTAATAAAGGTGAGTGATTTGTCATCACATGCTTCTATGGCATCAGCATTGTTGAAAACCTTGAATCCTTCTGCCTCTAGCATCCTAGCAAGTTTCACATCCTTATCCCAAAACAACACAAAATCAGGCTTTGACTTCCAGTCTGTCTCGCCAGTGCTTATAGGAAGAATTGATGTCACTTGATCGTTTGTGAGTTTTCGTAGTTTAACATCATTTTCCTTTGCCGCGGACAATATCCAGTTGTAAATCTCGTCAAATTTTGGGCTCTCCAAAAATCCGTTGACGATTAACCAGCCTTGTTTCATGCATATTTCTCCTACATATATTCTGCTTTTAATTCTATCAAATACATATTAGAATTCAAACTTTTTTCACATTTTGTTCCTTTATATTTAGTGTATATGATGATATAATTGTCGATAGTTAATTAAGAATTGCGGGAGGTAATTATGGATAATATTAACAACACACAGGCTCCTGAGCCAAAGGAAAACAACAAGAAAATCATTATCATCGCATCAATAGCAATCGCAGTTTTGGTTGCTCTATTTGTGATTCTAGGAGTATCACTAGGTTGGTTCGGCGGTAAGGGCGCTTCAAAAGATGACAGCAAGAAGGGACAAATTCCTGCTACTATCAATATTGAAGAAACTAAAGGCTCTGAAGCTAAAACTAAAAAGATAGACATTAGCGTAAGAGATGTAAAGTTCGGCGATAAGATTAAAAAAGTTAAAAAGTTTGAAAAAACACAGGAAGATACTTTAGCTAGTCCTTCTCAAGCTTCAACTAAAGATGGCTACACTTATCTAACTTATACATTTTCTCCAAAAGCTAAGTTCTTTGGCGTAAAACCTACAAAGGCTCCATCTGGTGCTTTACTACAGTATGTGTTTAAAGATAAGAAGCTATTTGACATTAGAATTCAATTTGGCGATCTCAAAAAATCAGAGATAGATAAGCTATCAAAGAACTTGAGAGATAAATACGGAAAACCAACATTTACTATCAAATATTCTAACGATTCTTGGAGAGATACTTGGAGAACAGCTGCTAAAAATCCTGATAAGCAGACTATATTGGCTCTAAACTATAGTCCTCAAGGTGGCACTGTTATATCTTATGAATCAGTAGGAAGATAGTTGATGAAGAAAATTATCGATCTTTTAAAAAAATATATCTTCAATAAAGAGATGATGATGTATATCATCATGGGCATTTTGGCCACAGTTGTAAACTTAATTGTTTATGCTATTAGCGTAAGAGCCCTTGCAGCATTTATGACTAACAAGCCTCTTTATATAGGTATTGCTAAGTTAATTGCTTGGGTTGTGGCTGTTCTATTTGCTTTCTTTACAAACAAGATTTGGGTATTTGAAAGTAAATCCTGGGCCCCTAAAGTGTTTTGGCGAGAACTGATAAGCTTTATAGGTGCTAGGGCACTGACTGGACTGTTAGAAGTATTTGGAACTCCGTTCCTTGTTAGTATCGGTCTAGACCAAAAGTTGTTCGGTGTTGAAGGTATGTGGGCAGTAATAATTATTAGTTTTATTGTTATTGTTGCCAATTATGTATTTAGTAAATTACTTATATTTACAAAAAAAGAAACATAGCAACGAGAATACTCAGAGACCTTCGGTCTCTTTCGTGGAGGCAGTCGCCTCATACTCAATAAAAAAGAAACAGAAACAAATAAAATTTGTTTCTGTTTCTTTTTTATTTCCTATAATTCTCGTTGCTAAACAAAGTAAAGCACCACCCCAAGCTAAAAGTGCTCGAAGCGGTACCCGCATCCGCCTCCAGGGGCTCGAACCCTGGACACCCTGATTAAGAGTCAGGTGCTCTTCCAACTGAGCTAGAGGCGGTTATATGATGTTCACAACGTGAACGAGAAATATTATAATACAGTTTTTTCTCTTTTTCAAGAATTATTTTTGCTTTTTTCTAGTAGTTTTGTCCTATTTTTCTAATTCATTCTTGATATTAAACCCAAATAAATTTATACTTATTTATAGAACGATTGAACGGAGGTTATTATGAGTAAGCATAATAAATTTAAATCTAGCAGTAAATATTTTACTATTTCTGCTTATGCCTTAGGAACATTGCTGATTGTAGGCATTGCATTTAAACTTATTTTCTTCTGGAAGGACTCATCTAGTTTCTTTGGAAATTTAGTTTCTACTCTAGAACCATTTTTCCTAGGAATCTTAATTGCATTCTTGATTAACCCTCTAGTTAACTGGATGCGTAGGGTCTTGTTTGGAAAGTTAATTTCTATTAAGAAGCCAGGCTTGAACAACGCTTTATCAATCACTCTTTCTTACATTTTAGTTTTAGCAGCTATTATCGCCGCTATATTCTTCATTGTTCCAAGCCTTGTCAATACAGCGTATGATCTTGTAAAACAAATAGACGGCGCAAGAGACTCTGTATTAAAACTAGCTACTTGGGTCGATAAGAAAATTGATGTTGGTTTGGTAGGTACTGTTAATAAGTATTTAGACGCTAGCTATCTAAAGGGATTGGTTGCAGATTATGCGAAAGATATTACTTCTACTGTTATTTCAACAGGTTCAGCTGTTATAGGAGCTGTTATTAATATTGTTATCGCATTTATCGTTTCAATTTACCTTATCATTGATAAGAAAGTTCAAACTAGAAGTATCAAAAGAGTTATATATGCATTTTTTGAAGAGCACAACGCTAAAAGAATTTGCTACGTTGGTAAGAGAGCTGTTTCTATTTTCAGTAATTTCTTCGACGGCAAAATGTTAGACTCTTTGGTTATGGGCATTATAACCTATGTTTCAATGCTAATTATGGGAATCTTCCTCAAAGGTTTTTGGGCTAATGCGTTATTGATAGCCATTGTTATTGGTGTCACAAACATGATTCCTTACTTTGGACCGTTCATTGGTGCCGTTCCTAGTATATTAATACTATTAGTTGCTTCAGGATGGCAAGGTGCAGTGGTATTTGCAATATTTATCATTGTAATTATGCAGGTAGACGGAAACGTTATTGGACCAAAGATTTTGGGTGGTTCAACTGGACTTAGACCATTGTGGATTATTTTCGCCATTACTATTGGTGGATGGGCATTTGGCGTAGTTGGAATGCTTATCGGTGTTCCTATTGTAGCTACTATCACTGGTCTTCTAAATGATGCAGTAGAAATCAAACTGGATAGAAAAGGAATTAAGATGCCATCACTTGATAGGCCTACGTCGGAAGAAAAACTGGCAGAGCTAAAAGAGTTGGCTAAAAAACCTGACGAAGATTAATTAAAAACATTTTATAACAAAAAGACTAGAGATTAATTTCTCTAGTCTTTTTTTATAATTTCCTTATGCATATTTCTGCTCTCGTT
>CAMVRH010000013.1 GCA_947169835.1 uncultured Lachnospira sp.
CAAAGTCTGTAAAATTCATTTTTACCTTGGAAGTAGATAAAAATAAATACAACAGGTATATACAAAAACCATAAAATATATGGAATGATGAACCATTCATTAAATGGTAGTACATCATCCAAAGGTATATGAATAATGTGCAAACCTGGATAATCCGCCGGATATGATTTCTCCAACAATATAAACCATGGCATGTATATAAAGAAATATAACAGCGGCCATGTCTGTTTTAGATTTTCTGGTTTTAATCGTTCTTTGTTAAACATAGGTGTAGTATAACACCCATATAAAGTGCTTGACAACTTTTTTATTAAAGTTTATATTAGTAAGGCAGTCAAAATGCAAAAGGGATCTTAGCTCAGCTGGGAGAGCATCTGCCTTACAAGCAGAGGGTCACAGGTTCGAGCCCTGTAGGTCCCATTATGGCTGGATAGCTCAGCTGGCTAGAGCACACGGTTCATACCCGTGGTGTCGGGAGTTCAAGTCTCTCTCCAGCCATTAAAAGTAGGTCGAAAGACCTGCTTTTTTATTGTTAAAAATTAGCATAAAATGTGGTACAATATATAAACTAGCGCAATTGTGCGCTTTGTTAAGCGAGGTATTGATATGAGAGTAGGTATTGGATACGACGTACATAAGTTTGCAGAGGAGAGAAAACTGATTTTAGGAGGAGTAGATATTCCTTATGAAAAAGGTTTGCTAGGTCATTCAGATGCAGATGTTTTAGTGCATGCTGTAATGGATGCTATTCTTGGTGCGACAGGAATGGGAGACATTGGTCACTTATTCCCAGACACAGATCCTGAGTATGAAGGAATCTCAAGTATTGAACTTTTAAAGAGTGTAAGAAAGTTGCTTGCTGCTAACAACTACACAGTTGGAAATATTGATGCCATTATAGTGGCAGAGCAGCCAAAGATTGCTCCATACAGAGAGCAGATGATAACAAACATAGCTGATGCATTAAACATTGGCGAGGATAGAGTGAATATCAAAGCGACTACAGAAGAGGGATTAGGTTTTACAGGTAAAGGACTTGGTATTGCATCTCAAGCAGTTGCATTGATTGAAGATAGTAGAAGCATTTAGTTTTTCATATTAATCATGTAAGGCGAGGAAAAATGATTAGGTATCTAGAGCAAGATGAAAAACAGAATATTCGCGAACTTTACGAAGAATGTTTCACAGACTCAAAAGCATTGACCGATTACTATTTTACAAACAGACTTCCTAATAACTTTGTCGCGGTAAACGAGAAGGACGGTCAGTTAGTGAGCGCTCTTCATTTGATACCTAAGACAGCGGTCATTGGAAAACTTAAGTCTCGCGTAATGTACATTTACGGAGTGGGCACAAAACAGTACGCCCGCGGCGAAGGATGTATGAGAGATTTAATGAACACTGTTATTAAAGATATGTATCAAGATATGGAAGCTTTCACATATCTTATTCCGACAGATCAGACCAACGCTAATGCCTTTAGAAAGTTTGGATTTGAGTTTGTTATGGATAAGCCATTCACTAAACCAATGGAGAATTGGAAGAAGGCTACACACTCACTAATCTTAAGAAAAGCAGACCACTCAGATTTAGTTCGACTTTCTATTTTTGCAAAGTCAAACACTGAGAGCAAATATAAAGTTACTTTGTCGAAGGATGCCGACTACTTCAAAGAGCTCGCAGAGTTGATTGAGCTAGAAGGCGGCGAGATTGAAATCTATGTTGAGAACAAAGTAATCATGGGTTACAGAGTATGGATTGATAACAAGATTTATGAAGAAGTGCTAGACCCAAGTATTCAGTCGATGAGCTATTATGAGAATGAGGGGAGACCTTATTTGATGGCGAGAATTATGAGTGTTAGAAAAACACTTCGTATGCTTGGCTTCTATGGAAATGGTTCAGTAATCATTCGCATTTCAGATCCAGTTATTGAAGAGAACAATGGAACATTTAGATTCACATATCATCACGGCTCAGTAAAGATGGACAGATTAGATGATGATGTGATGCCAGAGATTGATGTAACTATCGGTGAATTAACAGCGCACATTTTTGGTTACAACCAGATAGAAGGACTCCCAAGTGTGGCTGAGAAGAGTACCGTATTTATAAATGATTATATTTAGGAGTAGATATGCAAATATATAATACATTAACAAGAAAAAAAGAAGAGTTTGTACCACTAGAGGAAGGCAAAGTATCAATGTACGTTTGTGGACCTACAGTGTATAACTTGATTCATATCGGAAACGCTAGACCAATGATAGTGTTCGATACATTTAGAAGATATCTCGAGTACAAGGGATATGAAGTTAACTATGTTTCAAACTTCACAGATGTGGACGACAAAATCATTAACGCTGCTATAGAGGAAGGCGTGAGTGCGGACGAGATAGCAGAGCGATACATCAAAGAGTGCCAGAAGGATATGGAGGGTATGAACATAATGCCTGCCACTACACATCCAAAGGCTACTGAAGAGATTGATGGAATGATTTCTCTTATTGGAACTTTAATTGACAAAGGTTACGCGTACGACAAAGATGGCACAGTTTATTTTAGAACTAGAAAGTTCAAAGATTACGGAAAACTATCAAAGAAAAATATAGATGACCTAGAAGCAGGCCATCGAGATATTAAGGTAGTGGGCGAAGAGTCAAAGGAAGATCCGCTAGACTTCGTTCTCTGGAAACCTAAAAAAGAGGGCGAGCCTTCATGGAATTCACCTTGGTCAGATGGTAGACCTGGTTGGCATACAGAGTGTTCTGTTATGGCAAAGAAATACTTGGGTGATGAAATAGACATACACGCCGGCGGCGAAGACTTAATTTTCCCTCACCACGAAAATGAGATTGCACAGAGTGAGTGTGCAAACGGCGTTCCATTTGCAAAGTACTGGATGCACAATGCATTCTTAAATATAAACAATAAGAAGATGTCTAAGTCACTTGGAAACTTCTTTACAGTTAGAGATATATCTGAAAAGTATGATTTGCAAGTATTGAGATTCTTTATGCTAAGTGCGCACTACAGAAGTCCACTTAACTTTAGCGATGATTTGATGGAGTCTGCAAAGAATGGTTTGGATAGAATCCTAACTGCAGCGGAAAAACTTCGTGATGTGATTACAAGTGGTAAGGAAGAACCTTTAACAGACGAAGAGCGTGAGATAGTAAATGGCGCTTCAGAATTTGTTAAGAAATTTGAAGAGGCAATGGATGATGATAACAACACAGCAAATGCAATAGCCGCTGTCTTTGACTTGGTTAAATATTCAAACAGCAATGTTTCATCTGATAACACAAAACAGTTTGCTGAGGCAATGTATGAAATTTTAACTGAGCTTACTGATGTGCTAGGAATCATCTTAGAAAAAGAAGAAGAGGCGCAGGGCGATGAAGACTACATAAACGAAATGATTGAAAAGCGCGCTCAGGCAAAGAAAGACAAAGACTTTGCATTGGCAGATCAAATCCGCGATGAACTTTTGGAAAAAGGAATTGTTCTAGAAGATACACGTGAAGGAACTAAGTGGAGTAGAAAATAATGTCTGACATATTTGAAATCATAAAACAGAATATGGATTTAGAAGACATTGATACAGTTAACTATTCGCCGCTCACGTTTGCATATATAGGTGATGCCATTTATGAACTAGTTATCAGAACGATGATAGTGGATGAGGCAAACAGAAGTGCAAATGATCTTCATAAAATGTCATCTGAATACGTGAAGGCTAGTACACAGGCAAAGCTTGCTGAAATACTAATGGATGACTTCGACGAAGAAGAATTAGCAGTGTTTAAACGTGGCAGAAATACAAAAATAAATTCAAAGGCGAAGAATGCTTCGTTTAATGATTACAAAAAAGCCACTGGCTTTGAAGCGGTAATGGGTTATTTGTACCTAGAAGGCAAGACAGAGAGAATGATTGAACTAATCAAGAAGGGATTAGAGAAGTTAGATTAATGGAAAACAGTGAATTAATTATTGAGGGAAGAAATGCGATTATAGAAGCTTTTAGAGCAGGTAGAAGTGTGGATAAACTTTTTATCCAGGAGCATACCAAGGAAGGCTCTATGAACACATTGATTCGCGAAGCAAAGAAAACTAAAACATTAATTAAATATGTGCCAAAGGAAAGACTGGATCAGATTTCAGAGACTGGTCATCACCAGGGCGCTGTTGCCTTTGTGGCAGCCTACAACTATGCAGAGATTGATGATTTATTTGCTAAGTCTGAGGAGAAAGGTGAGTCACCTTTTTTCATCATTCTTGATGAGATTGAGGACCCACATAACTTGGGTGCAATTATAAGAACTGCAAATTTAGCAGGAGCACACGGAGTTATTGTTCCAAAGAATAGAGCATGTGGACTTACGGCTACAGTTGTTAAGGCATCAGCTGGTGCTATCAACTACACACCGATCGTTAAGGTTACAAACATTGCTCAAACAATTGAAAGTTTAAAAGAAAGAGGTATGTGGTTTGTCTGCGCCGATATGGACGGAGAAACTATGTATGACATAGATTTGAAGGGGTCTATTGGACTAGTAATAGGAAATGAAGGCAAAGGTGTTAGCAGGCTCGTCAAAGAAAAATGCGACTTTGTCGCGCGCATTCCTATGAACGGCGATATAGATTCGCTAAATGCCAGTGTGGCTACTGGAGTTTTGGCTTACGAGATAGTGAGACAAAGAATGAAATAAAAACCTTATATGGTATAATTTATAAAGTTTTTAAGCCGTCATAGCTCAGTCGGTAGAGCGCCACCATGGTAAGGTGGAGGTCACGAGTTCAAGCCTCGTTGACGGCTCTGTTTATTGCCAATATTAGTCGTTTGTGCTATTATATTTTGGTATGAATTCTAAGAAAAGAGGATAATCATATGAACAAAAAAGTATTATCAGTATTAGTTGAAAATTATTCTGGTGTTCTTAACAGAGTAGCAGGATTATTTAGTCGCAGAGGCTACAATATCGATAGTTTGACTGTAGGTGTAACTGCAGATCCAAAGTATTCTAGAATGACTATCGTGGTAACTGGCGATGATGATATTTTAGAGCAGATTATTAAACAGATTAGTAAGCTTGAAGAAGTTATCAAGGTTGATGTGCTAGAAGGTGGACAGTCTGTAATCAGAGAGTTAATTATGATTAAGGTTAAAGCTAGTCAGGCTGAGAGACAGCAAATCACTGCACTTACAGATATCTTTAGAGCAAATATCGTAGACGTGGCTAAAGAGTCACTTATGATTGAGCTTATTGGTAACCCATCAAAGCTTGAAGCGTTTATTAAGATGCTAGATGGATTTGAAATCTTGAAACTAGTTAGAACTGGTATCACAGGATTAGCTAGAGGAGACGAATAATTTAACAAATTTAAAATATATTATAATGGAGGCGACATTATGTCAGAAGCAAAAATTTATTATCAAGAAGATTGTAATCTATCATTATTAGATGGAAAAACAATTGCTATCGTAGGTTACGGTAGTCAGGGTCATGCACATGCACTTAACTTAAAGGAATCAGGATGCAATGTAATCATTGGTTTGTATGAAGGTTCAAAGTCATGGAAAAAGGCCGAAGATCAAGGATTTGAAGTTTATACAACAGCAGAAGCTGCAAAGAAAGCAGATATCATTATGATTCTTATCAACGATGAGAAGCAGGCTGATATGTATAAGAAAGATATTGAGCCAAACCTAGAAGCTGGAAACATGCTTATGTTTGCTCATGGATTTAACATTCACTTTGGTTGTATCGTACCACCAGCAGATGTGGACGTTACAATGATTGCACCAAAGGCTCCAGGTCACACAGTTAGATCTGAGTACCAGGCTGGAAAGGGTACACCTTGCCTAGTTGCTGTTGAGCAGGATGCTACAGGCAAAGCTTTAGATATGGCTTTAGCTTATGCTTCAGGTATTGGTGGGGCAAGAGCTGGTGTATTAGAGACTACATTTAGAACAGAGACAGAGACTGACCTCTTCGGTGAGCAGGCTGTTCTTTGCGGTGGTGTTTGTGCACTAATGCAGTGTGGTTTCGAGACATTGGTAGAAGCTGGATACGATCCAAGAAATGCATACTTCGAATGTATTCACGAAATGAAGCTAATCGTAGACTTGATTTATCAGTCAGGTTTCGCAGGAATGAGATACTCAATCTCAAACACTGCTGAATACGGTGACTATATAACAGGACCAAAGGTTATCACAGAAGATACTAAGAAAGCTATGAAGCAGATCTTAGCTGATATCCAAGATGGTTCATTCGCTAAGGAGTTCTTGCTTGATATGTCAGAGGGTGGACGTCAGGTACACTTCAAGGCTATGAGAAAATTAGCAGCTGAGCACCCAGCAGAAAAGATTGGTGCAGAAATCAGAAAGCTATATAGTTGGAACAACGAAGATGATCTTCTAATCAACAACTAATAGTAATTAATTTAAGAGGGTAAAGGGAGAGCAAATTTTGTTCTCCCTTTTTGTTATTTTATGGAAAACTTTTTAATTATAATTTGTCTTATATTGTTATCAGTATACGACGTCAAAGAAAGAAGAATACCGAACAGTCTAGTAGTTTCAATATATCTATTGGGGCTGATTGGTCTTTGTAGCGGGCGGGTGAGTAGCGCGGAATCTTTAGTTGGTTTGCTAGCGTTACCTTTAATCATTATGGCGTTGATTAGAATTACCAAATACAAAATTGGTATGGGAGATGTGAAATTAATCTCTGCCATTGGATTTTGCCTTGGGTTTTGGAACCAGGTTTTAGCAGTTTTTGTAGGATTGTTAATTTGTATTCTCTATTTATTTGGTAGGTTTATTAAAAATAAGGAGCAAAAGTTTAGCGAAACAATATTTTTGGGACCTTTTATAAGTTTTGGTGTGTTATTTACTTTAATTATTAGCAAGATTATAGTAAAATAATATTCAGAGTGTAAAAGATAAAGGGGTTATTATGGTAAGTAAAACATTTGAAGCTAATCATGAAAGTTTGCCAGCAGCTATGGCCTTTCTTGAGGAGCAGATGGACAAAATGAATATTGATATGAAAAAGCAGATGCAGATCTCTATTGCAGTAGAGGAACTGTTTGTTAATATTGCTCACTATTCATATTCTGAGTCCGGTGGAGAAGTTGAACTTCAAATAGATGAGAATGCTCAGCTTATTATTGCGCTTATCGATTCAGGGGCACCATTTAATCCACTAGAGAGAAAAGATCCAGACATCAATGCACCTATTGAGGAAAGAGAGATTGGTGGACTTGGTATTTACATGGCTAAACAAAACGCAGACAAGATTGAATATGAGTATAAAGACGGAAAAAATATTGTAAGAATATATAAGAAGATTAGGGACGAATAAGATGGGTAAAAAATTAGATGATGCAATAATATTTGCGACCCATAAACATATGGGTCAGGTGAGAAAAAGAGAAAGTTCTCCATATATTCTTCATCCACTAGAGGCTGCAGCTATAGCGAGCGACTTAACAAAAGACGAAGACACTATTGTGGCAGCGGTATTACATGACACTGTGGAAGATACAGATACTACCGTGGATGAGATTAGAGAAAAGTTTGGAGACAGAGTGGCGCAGTTAGTAGAGTCTGAAACAGAAAAGAAAAGATACGATTTACCACCTGAGCAGACTTGGGAAATAAGAAAAAAAGAGTCACTTGAACATTTAAAGAATAGTACAGATCCTGCCGTAAAGATTTTGTGGTTGGCGGATAAAGTTTCAAATATCAGAACACTATTTAAACTTTATGAAGAAGAAGGCGATGCCATGTGGAACCACTTCAATATGAAAGATGTAGAAAAACAAGCATGGTATTACAGAACAATTTGTAAACTACTAGTTGATCTAGAAAATACATTAGCATATCAAGAATACAGACAGATTGTTGGATATATATTTAAGAACGTAAAGGAGAATGAAGATGATTAGTATTAATGGAGAAAAAACTGATAATACATTAAAGATTACGCTTGATGGAAGAATTGATTCCACAAACGCTGCTGATGTAGAAAAGCAGCTTGATGATATTGTCAATGAGAATTCTTTTGAAGAACTAATTATAGATGCACAAAAACTAGAGTATATTTCTAGTGCGGGTCTTAGAATTATTCTTAGATTAAAGAAGAATAATTCTTCGCTTAAGATTGTAAACGTGTCATCAGACGTATATGAGATTTTTGAGATGACTGGTTTTTCAGAAATTATGCCCATTGAAAAGGCGTACCGAGAATTCTCAGTAGAAGGATGTGAGATTATAGGACAGGGCGCCAATGGTAAGGTTTATCGTATAGACCCAGAGACTATTATAAAGGTTTATAATAATCCAGATTCTCTTCCAGATATCAAGAGAGAAAGAGAGTTGGCTAGAAAGGCATTTGTACTTGGCATTCCTACAGCTATCCCATATGACGTTGTAAAAGTAGGAGAGGGATATGGTTCAGTTTTTGAACTTCTTAATGCTAAATCATTTGCAAAACTAATAGAAGAAGATCCAGATAATATCGATAAATATATTGGACTATACATCGACTTGCTAAAGAAAATTCACAGTACAGAAGTAGTGGATGATGAAGTTCCAAGTATGAAGGAAGTAGCTGTTGGATGGGCTAAAGATTTGGTAGAGTATCTACCTAATGGATACGGCGAAAAGCTTGTTCAAATAATTGAAAACATTCCTGACAGCAAACATATGATGCACGGTGATTACCACATCAAAAATGTAATGATGCAAAACGGTGAGACATTGCTTATCGATATGGATACTATCTGTACAGGTGAACCAGTATTCGAGCTAGCATCTATGTTTAATGCATATGTAGGATTTGGTTCAATTGACGCATCAAATGTTGAAAACTTCTTAGGTCTTTCATATGACAGAACAAACTACATTTGGGAAAAATCTTTAGAGCTATATTGTGAAGGCAAGAGCGAAGAAGAAATGCAAGAACTAAAAGCCAAGGCTGAGTTGATTGGTTATGCTCGTATTATGAGAAGAACAATCAGACGTGGCGGCCTAGAAACAGAAGATGGACAAGAGCTAATTGACTTCTGTAAAAAGCAGATTGAATCAAACATCGACTATCTAACACAAAGTTAAAATTATACACATATACACGAAGAAAAAAGCGGAGAAACGAACGATTTTAAGTGAGTTCTCTGCTTTTTTCTTCGCGCTAATTATGGTATAATTTTAACATTGTGGAGACGTATCGAAGTGGTCATAACGAGCCGCACTCGAAATGCGGTTGTCCTTGCGGGCACGTGGGTTCGAATCCCACCGTCTCCGTTAGGAAAACACTAAAAACCACTGGTTTTTACATAAAATAGGAGGAATTCTTATGGGAATGACAATGACACAAAAAATCTTAGCTAAACACGCAGGTTTAGACAGTGTAGAGGCTGGACAATTAATCGAGGCTAATCTTGATTTAGTTCTAGCTAATGATATTACTGGACCTGTAGCTATTGGCGAGATGGAGAAGATGGATGTGGACTGTGTATTTTGCAAAGACAAGATTGCGCTTGTTCCAGATCACTACACACCAAACAAAGATATTAAGTCAGCAGAACTTTACAAGTGTGTAAAGGATTTTGCAAAGGCTAATGATATAACAAACTACTTTGAAACTGGACGAGTAGGTATTGAGCATGCATTACTTCCTGAAAAAGGATTAGTAGTGGCAGGCGATGTGGTGATAGGTGCTGACTCACACACTTGTACATACGGTGCACTTGGTGCATTTTCAACAGGTGTTGGTAGTACTGATATGGCTGCAGGTATGGCTACTGGTCAGGCATGGTTCAAAGTACCATCAGCTATCAAGTTTAACTTAACTGGTAAGCTTAACCCTTGGGTTTCAGGTAAGGACGTAATACTTCATATCATTGGAATGATTGGTGTGGACGGTGCGCTTTATCAGTCAATGGAATTTGTGGGCGAGGGAGTTCACAGTTTGACAATGGATGATAGATTTGCAATGGCAAATATGGCTATTGAAGCTGGTGGAAAGAACGGTATCTTTGTCGTGGACGATAAAACTATTGAATATATGGAAGAACACTCCGACAAAGAATACACAGTGTTTGAGCCAGATGAAGACGCAGAGTATGTGGAAGAGTACACAATTGATTTAAGCGAAGTTAAGTCTACAGTTTCATTCCCACACTTGCCAGAGAATACACACACTATCGATGAGATAGATGATATAAAAATAGACCAAGTAGTTATTGGTTCATGTACAAACGGTCGTATCCAAGATATGCGCGAGGCTGCCAAAATCTTTGAAGGAAGAAAAGTGGCAGACGGAGTGAGATGTATCGTGTTCCCAGCTACTCAAGACATTTATCTACAATGTATTGAAGAGGGAATTATGACAACATTTATCAAGGCTGGTTGTGCAGTGAGCACACCTACATGCGGACCTTGTTTGGGTGGACATATGGGAATTCTTGCTAAGGGTGAGAGAGCCGTTGCTACTACAAACAGAAACTTTGTAGGACGTATGGGTGATCCTGAATCAGAAGTTTATCTTTCTTCACCAGCTGTTGCTGCAGCAAGTGCGATCACAGGTAAGATTTCAGGACCAGCAGAACTTGGACTATAGGAGGATACTATGAAAGCAGAAGGTAAAGTTTTTAAATTTGGAGATAACGTAGATACAGATGTAATTATTCCAGCTAGATACTTAAATGACCCTGACCCAAAGGCATTAGCTAGTCACTGTATGGAAGATATTGATAAAGAGTTTGCTAGTAAGGTGAGCGAGGGAGATATTATCGTGGCTGATAAGAACTTCGGCTGTGGATCTTCTAGAGAGCATGCACCTATTTCTATTAAGGCTTGTGGAGTTAGCTGTGTAATAGCAGATACTTTCGCTAGAATCTTTTATAGAAATGCTATTAACATTGGACTTCCTATTATTGAGTGTCCAGAGGCTGCGGCAGGAATTAGCGATGGCGACGAAGTAGAAGTAGACTTTGACACAGGTGTTATTGTGAACAAGACTACTGGTGCTGAGTTCAAAGGGCAGCCATTCCCTGAGTTTATGCAAAACATAATTACTAAGGGTGGATTAGTAAATTATATTAACGAAAAGTAAGAGGAAATTATGAAAGAGATATTATACAAAAGTACAAGAAGTGAAGATGGAGCACTAAAGGCATCTGAAGCTATACTTAAAGGTTTAGCTGACGATGGCGGTTTGTTTGTGCCAATAGAGTTGCCAGAACTTGATAAGTCTATGGAAGAACTATCAAAGATGACTTACCAAGAGCTTGCTTATGAAGTGTTGAAGCTTTTCTATACAGATTTTACAGAAGAAGAACTTAAGAACTGTATAGAGAAAGCTTATGATGAGAAGTTTGACACAGAAGAGATTGCGCCTCTAGCACAGGTGAAAGATCCATATCACTTGGAACTTTTCCACGGACCAACTATTGCGTTTAAAGATATGGCGCTTCAAATTTTGCCACATCTTCTAACGACATCGGCAAAGAAAAATGGAGTGGAGAATGACATTGTAATTCTTACAGCTACATCAGGCGATACAGGTAAAGCTGCGCTGGCTGGTTTCGCAGGAGTTGAGGGAACAAAGATAGTTGTTTTCTATCCTGATGGTGGTGTTAGTCCAATCCAGGAAAAGCAGATGGTTACACAAAAAGGTGATAACACTCATGTAGTGGCTATCAAAGGTAACTTTGACGAGGCCCAGACAGGTGTTAAAAACATATTCAACAATAAAGAGTTAGCAAAAGAAATGGACGACAAAGGATTCCAGTTCTCATCAGCCAACTCTATTAACATTGGAAGACTTATTCCGCAGATTGCATACTATGTTTATTCTTACACTAAACTTTTGGCGGAAGGTAAGATAGAAGACGGCGAAAAGATAAACGTGGTAGTTCCAACAGGAAACTTTGGGAATATTCTTGCTGCGTACTATGCAAAGAATATTGGAACTCCAATCGACAAACTTGTTTGTGCATCTAACGAGAACAAAGTTTTGTATGATTTCTTTAACACAGGAGAATATGACAAGAACCGTGAGTTCATTTTAACAACATCTCCATCTATGGATATTTTGATTTCAAGTAACCTTGAGAGACTTATCTATCACATAGCAGGTGATGATGCTAATAAGAATAAAGAGTTGATGGCAAATCTTTCTGAGACAGGTGTTTACAATATTACAGACGATATGAGAGCAAAGCTAGATGACTTCGTTGGTAAGTTTGCATCGGAAGAGGAGACTGCTCAGACTATAAAGAAGATTTATGAAGATACTGGCTACATTATGGATACTCACACATCTGTTGCTAGATGCGTGTATGAAAAGTATGTGGCAGAAACTGGTGATAATAAAGCAACAGTTATCGCATCAACAGCTAGTCCATTTAAGTTTACAAGAGCGGTAATGAATGCTATTGATCCAAAGTATCAGTCAGGCGAAGATTTCGAATTGGTAGATGAACTATCAAGAATTGGAAACATCAAGATTCCAAATGCTATTGAGGAAATCAGAAACGCTGAGATTAGACATAACACAAAATGCGAGAC
>CAMVRH010000014.1 GCA_947169835.1 uncultured Lachnospira sp.
TAATAACTTGACTCTTCTTCATTATTTCTTTCTCCTTACAGCCCATGTGATAATACCAAATCCTAGTAACAAGATTGGAAGAGCAATCACAAATACGATCATACATATTCTAACTGCCATATTTGATACTGTAAGCGGCTGAACTTGCAAACTCTTCTTAGCAACAGTAACAGTTTCCACGTCTGTATCAATATATTTATCAAGAGCATTGCTCAACACTTCTGTATTAGCATTTGATGCCATTGCATCAATGCTGTCAGAAAGTGAATAAACTGATGAGAATACTAGCATTTCTGCTTGCTTATTGTTTGCTTTATCTGTTCCAATGCTTGAAGCCTCAGTAGCCGCAACATTTTTCTCTACAGATACTACAAAGTCAAATGGTCCACTTACATCGCCTTTTTCTTTTGTACTCTTCTTTGCATGGTTAGGGTCAGTCTTTAGTACCGCCTTATTAGATGATGGCGCAAGTGATGAATAAACAATATCCTCATTCTTCTTGTCTTTCTTAGTTAATCCAATACTGTATACTGAAAGAACTGGTCCAGAGATGCCATCGGCAAATCCTTCTTTACCTTCCGCCATTGCAAACAATGGTCCGCCAGATCCATCCATCTGCATAGGCATATAGCAATTCTCATCATTTTCTGCCACTAGTCCTTTTTGAACTTTGATATTGTAAGCTTCAAATATAGAATAGAAATTTGGCTTATCCTCAGCATATGAATTTGCTGCTTCTAGTCCAGCAATTACTTTGCCGCCTTCTTCTAGATATTTTTTAACAAGGCTAGCCTCGCTCTTTGTGTAATCTTTCTGAGGGCCCATTATTAATAGAACTGCACACTTGTCTGTAGTCAATTCTTCCTGACCTTTCTTTGTATTAAGGTTGATAGTCTTAATCTGGCCATTATGCTTCTTGATAATATCTGTCATGTTTTCTATTGTTCCAAGTGCTTGAGCATCAGCTGTTTCTTTGTGTCCTTCTACCTGGTAAATAGTATATAACTCATCTGACTGAACATATGTAAGAGCACCATCAATCTGTCCTTCTGCGTCAAAGGCAGTAGGTTGTGATTGCTGTCCATACATAGCAGCCTGTTGATCCATAACAAACATATCTTGATAATCAATTACTTTTGATTTCTTATTCTTTTTGTTTACTATTATCAAACTTCCTTCAGTAGGGCTCTGTTCTGTATATTGTTTATAGAAGTTTGGATTCTGTTTTGTATCTTTAAATTCAACATTGATATGGCTAGATGCTGCTTCATATCTCTGTAATGTTTTATAAATATAGTCTTTATAAACATCTTTCTGCATAGCACCTTTTGAAGACATTACATAAATATCAATGTCCTTATCAAGTTTGCTTAGCATCTTTTCTGTCTTATCTGAAATTGAATATATTTTTTCTTGTGTTGTATCAACTGTAGCTGCTGGTACATTTTTTGTAACAACATTTGCTAGTAGGTTAACAAATACCACTAGCACTAAAACTACTGCGATAGTAACTACGCTGAACACACCTGTTCCAATTGTATTTTTCGATACACTCCATCTGCGCTTTTGAACAGACTGACATGTTAGGAACAAGAACAATACTATGATTGATACATAGTAGACAATGTTACTTAGTGTTATTTGTCCCGCCATAATGTTATTAAGTGGTGACATTGTATCGAACACACTTAGAATATCTGTAATTACGTTTCCACCTTGAGAAATCAAGTTAGTGATTGTGCTCATAAAGAATCCCAAGAACATTACTACTACACCTATAATAGCTGCAATGATTTGCATTTCTGTGATTGATGAAATAAATACACCAATTGCAATCAATGCTGCACCGTATAGGACAAATCCTAATATTGTAGTGTAAGCTAGCTTAAATGATACTGTTCCAAAGATTGAAAGAATCAATGGATATGTACACATAACTAGCACTGGGATAGCAAATATTGTAAGTAATGCTAAATATTTTCCTAGCACTACTTTGAATAGCGATACTGGAGAAGTCAAAATTAACTGGTCAGTTTTTTGACGTCTCTCATCTGCCATTACCTTCATTGTCAAAATTGGTACAAATAGCGCAAGTCCCATTGCACCATAGAACACTGGTGGTTCCATATTTGGATATCCTTGCATCATATTATATAGTACAAAGAATATCGCGGAAATGAGTATTGAAGCTGCAACAAAGATGCAACCTATTACTGATGAAAAATATGATTTTAGTTCTCTCTTATAGATCGCTTTCATCTTCACTCACCTCCTCTTCTATTACTGTCACTGTTTCAGAAACTTCGCCATCTTCTGTTTCTATCACAGTCTCTGTCACTACAACATCTGTATCATCTTTATCTTTTTTCTTTGACTTCTTCTCAGGAGCCTTGTAGTCTTCTGTAATCTCTAGGAATACATCCTCCAAAGAACTCTCCTTATAGTTCATGCCAACAATAGGGAGTCCCTTTGAAGCACAGATTGCAAATAATCCAGAACGAATATCTGAATCTGAATCAGTTTTAACAGTAAGGACAATACCTTCTGCGGCTTCTTTTACATTGTAATCTTTTACTGAAGCCATATCTTCTACAAGTGCTTCTACTATAGTTTTATCGCCTTGGATAGTTACCTCTAAGATGTTTTCTTTAACTACATCTTTTGATAGTTCTGCCTCTGTACCTTCAGCCACTAACTTACCTTGTGAAATTACATAAATGTAATCACAAACCTCACTGACTTCTGGTAACAAATGAGAACTTAAGATTACTGTATGATCTGAGCCTAAAGATTTAATTAACTCTCTAATCTCAACAATCTGCTTTGGATCAAGACCAACTGTTGGCTCATCCAAAATAATAATCTCTGGCATATCAACAATAGCTTGAGCAATACCAACTCTTTGCTTATAACCTTTTGAAAGGTTTCTAATTAATCTTCCATATACTTCTTTAATGCCAGTTTTCTCTACGGCAGCCTCTATAGCAGCCGCTCTATCCTTTTTAGGAATCTGTTTTAGTTCTGCTACAAACTTTAAGTATTCCTCTACTGTCATTTCATTATATAGAGGTGGCTGCTCTGGCAAATAACCAACTGAAGCCTTTGCCTGCTTACTCTCTTTTAAAATATCGAAACCATTTACTTTTACAGTTCCGCTAGTAGCACCTATGTAGCCAGTAATAATATTCATAGTAGTAGATTTACCAGCACCATTTGGTCCTAGAAATCCATAGACTTTTCCGCCCTCTATTTCAAGGTTAAGTCCATCTACTGCCACATTAGCGCCATACTTTTTTACTAGATTTTCAATCTGTATTACGCTCATTTTCTTTCCTCCGTCAAAATTTATATTTCACACTATATACTATTTTATTCAAAAATATGTTCATTTTGTGAAATAAAAAGGACACAAAAATATATTTTGTGTCCTAAAAAAATTACTGAATGTTTTCTTTTGCAACTTCTACTAACTTTGCAAATCCATCAGCATCATTTACAGCCATATCTGCTAGCATCTTTCTGTTGATATCGATATCAGCCTTCTTTAGTCCATACATGAACTTGCTGTATGATAGTCCGTTGATTCTTGATGCAGCATTGATTCTTGCAATCCATAACTGTCTAAACTGACGTTTTCTTTCTTTTCTTCCTGCGTATGATGTAGCTAAAGCTCTCATTACTGACTGCTTAGCAACTCTATACTGTTTTGATCTAGCTCCTCTATAACCTTTAGCTAGTTTCAAAACTCTTTTATGTCTTTTCTTTGCGTTTAATCCGCCTTTAACTCTTGCCATTTTAATTTCCTCCTAACTTTAGATTATAGATATGGTAATATCTTCTTCATATTTTTTTCGTTTGTCTTATCAGCTGTTGTAGCCTTACGTAGGTTACGTTTTCTCTTAGCTGACTTCTTAGTCAAAATATGTGACTTGTAAGCTTTGTTTCTCTTTAGTTTGCCAGTGCCAGTCTTTTTAAATCTCTTGGCAGCTGCTCTGTTTGTTTTAATCTTTGGCATAATAATTCCCTCCTAATATTTCACGCCCTAGCGCTTCTTCTCTAAAAACATAGTCATGTTTCTACCTTCAAGTTTTGGCTTCTTAGTGATTTCTGCAATGTCTTCTAACAATTCTGCGAAATCATCAAGAACTGTTGCATTACTACTAATATGAGCCATCTCACGACCTCTAAATCTAAGTGTAACTTTAACCTTATCGCCCTTCTCTAAGAACTTTCTAGCATTGTTAGCCTTAGTCTTCATATCGTGGATTTCCACATTAGGTGAAAGCCTTATTTCTTTAGTCTCAACTACGTGCTGTTTCTTTTTGGCTTCTTTTTCTTTTTTCTGTTGTTCATATTTGAACTTTCCGTAATCCATGATTTTACAAACAGGTGGGTTTGCTTTTGGTGAAATCTTAATCAAATCAAGATCTTCATCGTAAGCCATCTGCTGTGCTTCTCTAGCTGACATTACGCCAACCTGCTCACCGTCTGATCCAATCACGCGAACTTCGTCATCTCTGATTTGCTCGTTAATCTGTACTTTGTTAATTGTAATGCACCTCCAAATTAATTTCCTTTTTTACAAATAAAAAAGTGGATAATCACAGAGATTATCCACATAAATACAAATTCAAAACACCTATAAAGTGTTTAAAAAGTATGAACCTCGAATCACTCCTCGTGTCTGGGTGAGAGTGGATACTCTGCTTTCTTTTTACAACGTGTAGTAATATACCATTATTATGGTACTTTGTCAAATAAATTCGGGACTATTTTTGCCCTTGATTTCTCTCCTCTTCAGGAATCTCTTCTCTTATCTCTTTAGACTCAATTTCCTTTGTGATTTGAGAAATAAACTCAACTAATGGCTTAACTCCTTCGTCGCCGGCGAATCTACTTCTAACTGAAACTGTGCCGTCAGTCTGCTCTTGTTCACCAACTACTAACATATATGGAAGTCTGTTAAGTCTAGCCTCGCGAATCTTGTAACCAATCTTTTCAGATCTGTTATCAACTGTTACATCTACGCCAGCTTTCTTAAGTTTAGCTGCAACATCGTTTGCATAGTCTTCGTACTTATCTGAAATAGGAAGTACTCTTACCTGCTCAGGACATAGCCATGTTGGGAACTTACCAGCATAGTGTTCAATCAACCACGCCAAAGTTCTCTCATAACATCCCATTGATGTCCTGTGAATGATGTAAGGTCTTTGTTTGTCACCATTCTCATCTATATAGTACATATCCATCTTCTCTGCTATAGCATTATCAAGCTGGATAGTTACCATTGTGTCTTCTTTGCCGTATACATTGTCAGCCTGGATATCAATCTTAGGACCGTAGAATGCAGCTTCCCCGTCTTCTTCAGTGAACTCTACTCCTTTTTCTACAAGCAAGTCTCTAAGAACACCTTGTGAGTGATTCCAATATTCATCATCACCCAGATATTTTTCTCTGTTCTCTGGATCCCACTTTGATAATCTATATCTGACATCATCCTGAACGCCTAGCACATTAAATACATAATCCACTAGTTCAAGACATCTAGTTAACTCCTGCTTAACCTGGTCTGGTCTAATCATTAAGTGTGCCTCAGTAATTGTAAACTGACGTACACGAGTTAAACCATGCATCTCTCCAGAATCTTCATTTCTAAAAAGTGTAGAAGTTTCTGAATATCTAATAGGAAGATCTCTGTATGATCTTTGCTCATTCTTATAAATATAATATTGGAATGGACATGTCATAGGACGAAGTGTCAAAACTTCATCATCCTTTTCTTCGTCGCCCAATACAAACATCGACTCTTTGTAGTGATCCCAGTGACCTGAAATCTTAAACAAATCATTCTTGGCCATTAGAGGTGTACGTGTACGCTGATAGCCCCACTCATTATCCTCCAAATCTTCAATCCATCTTTGAAGTTTCATAATCATCTTTGTGCCCTTAGGAGTAAACAAAGGAAGACCCTGACCTATTACATCAACTGTTGTAAATAGACCCATCTCACGACCAAGTCTGTTGTGGTCTCTTCTCTTCGCTTCTTCTAATGACTCAAGATAAGCTGCCAATTCTTTTTTATCGTCAAAAGCTGTACCATAAATTCTTTGTAGTCTAGCTTTGTTTTCGTCGCCTCTCCAGTAAGCCATAGATGATGAGATAAGTTTGAACGCTTTAACTTGTTTAGTACTCATTAGATGAGGTCCTGCACAAAGGTCAACAAACTTCTCACCCTGACTATAGAATGAAATGATAGAATCCTCAGGCAAATCCTGGATAAGTTCAACTTTATAATCCTCTTTTCTGTCTGCCATATATTTAATGGCATCCTCGCGAGGCAAAGTAAATCTCTTAATCTCTGCGCCCTCTTTAATAATCTTCTTCATTTCTGCTTCTATAGCATCTAAATCATCACGAGTAAATGGCTCGTGCTCAAAATCATAATAAAAGCCTGTATCAGTGGCTGGTCCTATAGCCAACTTAGTCTCAGGATAAAGACGCTTAACAGCCTCCGCCAAAATATGACTAGCGGTATGTCTGTAAGCTTTTTTACCTTCGTCATCGTTGAAGGTCAAAATATTTAATTTACAGTCTTTGTCGATGGTGGTTCTTAAGTCTACTACTTCACCATCTACCTCTCCTGCGCAAGCTGCTCTACCCAAGCCTGGCGCTATATCAAAAGCTATGTCTTTAACAGACATAGCCTCTGAGTATTCTTTTGCCGATCCATCTTTTAATGTGATTTTCATATTGTCTCCTTAATATTTAGAGTAAAATAGTTGCTCCCAAAATACTGCAATACATGGATGCGAATGATAATTAGTAAAGTGAATACTATCATCGTGTCCGATACCAATGTAGTTGTAATCGTTGCTCAACATATTTGCTCTATGATCTTTTGATTCGAGGAAAGATTTAAAACAGTAATTCATAAAATCTTCTCTCTGTGTAACAGTGTCTGTTACAAAACTGATATTCTCACCCACACGACTAGCCGCTGGTAAATTGAATTCAGGAATTATTGAGCTGAATGATCTACCATCTGGTCTCATATGAGAAAAATTCTTATCGAATTTAATACCTAAACCGCTTACTTCTATCTTGGCTGGTTTTAGTTCTTTGGCTCTCTGGTGAGACGCTCTCATCAAACGATTTAGAATCTTAAGAGGTTTTACTTTTTCTTTAATCCTAAGATCATTGATTCTTTTAAGCATCTCGTAAGAATCTTTTTGACTTTCAATCCTATTTGGATCTTTTAAGTCTGTGACAACTACTTCTGCACTATATTTAGTTTTGCCAACCTTTGCATAGACATAAGTCAATCCTGGCGAAACTGCAGTAATCAAACCTTTACTAGAAATAGTTGCAATACGCTTATTTTGAGTGCCCCAAGTTACTTTCTTCTTATTATTTTTCAAAGACAAAGTAAATGTACTTTTCTTATTGTTAATATAACTTTCACCGACACTATTATATTGAATATTGTTAATATCAAGTTTTAAACGCAAAACATCCAAAGAAGTCTTTGTGAACTTCTTATTTGGAATATACATGTTTCTGGTGACAGTAATTTTACACTTGCCAACTCTCTTCCCTCTTCTAGCAATGATAGTACATTTGCCTTTTTTCCTTCCAGTGACTTTACCTTTCTTGGAAACAGTGGCAACTTTCTTATTAGTACTTTTCCATTTCACTTTGATGCCAGATTTAGTCTTGAGTTTAACTGTGTATCCGCCTGTCATCTTGTAGTATGAATAGTTAAGCTTAATCTTTTTGGCTTTAGCATCCACACTACTACATACCGGAAGCATTAGAATAATCATCCCCACACTTATTAATGCACAAGTGACTCTTTTACAAATCATTCTCGATACCTCCTTTACGTCGGTCTAAATATTTACTTGTTGTTATGTATCTTGTATGTTTTCTTAATTGTAGAATTCTTATAAACAAACTTCTGAGCTTTTTCTAAGTAAACAGCTTCTTTTATCTCTGCCTTAGAATACTCTTTCTTAACATCTGCTAATGTCTTAACCTCATCGTCGTCTTTCAATTCTACATATAAATCATTATATCTCTGTTCTATTTCTTTAGCGCTAACATTAATGTCTTCTTCTTTAACGATTTCCCACATAACCAAAGTAGATTTAACTTGGTTCATGTATTCTTTTTCTAGACTCTCTTTAGTGTCTCCGTTCATTGCATAATATTCTTCTAGAGACATATCCCACTGATCAGCATTATAGTTAGCGTCAGCTTCTTCCTCTTCCTTAACTTTATTATACAACTTTGGAGGCCAAGATGTCATGGTTGCTTTATCAACAGCCATCTGCCATACATCAGCCATAGCTGCATCATCTAACTCAGTTTCAATAACCTGGAAGAATTCGTCCACAGTCTCAACATCTTCGTTGCTCTCGTTCTTAACCCAGTCATTAGTAACCTTTGGATGATTAACCTCGCTCACTTCTTTAACTTTTAGTTTGAAAGTGACATCATCAGTGTACTTTTTATTAGTATTAGAAATCTTGCTAGCTTCTTTGCCAGAAAGTTTTACAGTAGCTGTATCACCTTTCTTTTTACCAATTAACTCATTTGTAAACTTCAAGTAAACAGCATTATCTTTCTGATCTGTTTCAGCAGCAATGCTATCCTGACTTAAATCTTTCACTTTCTTATCTTTGATGTATCCAGTGTATGAGAATTCAATCTCATCACCCATCTTTGCTGCTCTACTTACTTCAGTAGCTTCATAAGTTTTGTCAGCAAGCATTTCATCAAATTTCTTTTGGTCAATGTCATATTCGAAACCTGTATACTTGCCTAGTTTAATATACTTATCAACATCGTAGCCTGCTTCTTTGTCGATCTTTTTATCTTGTCCACAGCTGCATCCAACAAACAATGTGGCAGCTAGCGCAACAGTTAAAACAATAGATATAATTCTTTTCATTTTTTATATTACCTCTTAATTCTCTGTAGTATAGTTTGGAGCTTCCTTAGTGATATGAATATCATGAGGATGACTCTCTTTAAGTGAAGCCGCTGAAATCTTAACGAACTTACCAGTCTCTTTTAATGTCTCGATATCTTTTGCTCCACAGTATCCCATTCCCGAACGAAGACCGCCCATCAACTGGAATATTGTATCTTCAACTGTTCCTTTGTAGGCCACACGACCTTCCACTCCTTCAGGAACTAGTTTCTTTGCATCACTCTGGAAGTATCTATCTTTACTTCCGTTTTCCATAGCTGCGATTGAACCCATTCCGCGGTAAACTTTGTACTTTCTTCCCTGGAAGATTTCAAAAGCACCAGGAGCCTCATCACAACCTGCAAGCATTGAACCCATCATACAAACGCTTCCGCCTGCGGCAATAGCTTTAACAATATCACCTGAGAATTTAATTCCACCATCGGCAATAATTGGCACGCCATATTCTTTAGCTGTATTATAGCAATCAATAATGGCGCTAACTTGAGGAACACCGATACCTGCTACCACACGTGTAGTACAAATAGAACCAGGTCCAATACCAACCTTAACTGCATCTGCTCCAGCTTCAATCAAATCTTTTGTAGCCTCACCTGTTGCCACGTTACCAGCTATGATTTGAAGGTCTGGGTACTCTGCTTTTATTTCTTTAAGAGTCTTAACAATGTTTGCTGAATGTCCGTGAGCTGAATCAATTACGATTACATCCACAGCTGCATCCACTAACGCTTTAACTCTCTCTAATACGTTATTTGTAATACCAACTGCAGCACCACAGAGAAGTCTTCCCTGCTCATCCTTTGCACTCAAAGGATATTTAATCTGCTTTTCAATATCTTTTATTGTGATCAAACCTTTAAGGTTATAATCATCATCTACTATAGGAAGTTTTTCTTTCTTTGACTTCGCCAAAATTGATTTTGCTTCATCTAATGTCACACCCTCTTTTGCTGTGATTAGATTTTCTGAAGTCATTGAATCTTTGATAGGCTTACTAAAGTCAGTTTCAAATTTCAAATCACGGTTAGTGATAATACCAACTAGTTTTTTACCAACAACAATAGGCACACCTGAAATCTTATATTTACCCATTAATTCATCAGCGTCCGCCAAAGTATGATCTGGGCTTAGTGAAAATGGATCTGTAATAACGCCATTTTCTGAACGTTTAACTATATCCACCTCATTTGCCTGTTGCTCTACTGTCATATTTTTATGGATGATACCAATACCACCCTGTCTAGCCATCGCTATAGCCATTCCACTCTCAGTAACAGTATCCATACCTGCACTCATGACTGGAACGTTTAGCTTAATCTTTTTAGTAAGATTAGTTGTTAAATCAACCATGTTTGGAGTAACCTCTGAGTACTGAGGCACTAGTAACACGTCGTCAAATGTAATTGCATCGCCAATAATCTTGCTCATAAAACTTCCCTCTCTTTCTATCTTTTTATAATATTAGGGCGCACATTGTACATAGCATCCAGCATTTTTTCATCTGGCTCAAATGTAATCATGAGCGCTCCCTTAACACCTTCCACATCATCGATGATGATAGCGTAGTGGTTATCTCTATTATTTGTAGCAGTATAGTCCATCTTTGTTAGATACTCTGACTTAGATAGAACTTCCTCGCTGTACGCAGGCGCAATTAGTGTGGCCTTTTTAATGTCGTAAGTCTCGCCTGGTTTTCTTTTTCTTTTGCCGAGGATTTTATCAATAGTTAATTCGCCATTAACCAATGAATATTCCCACTCGACACTTGTATATACAAACGCTAAGTATGCCAAATAAATAAATAGCGCTGTAACTGTTATAGTAAGAATTAGTTTGAGAACTGGCAATAAAAGTATTCCAATAAGCACAAGGAAGATGGCACCAATTCTGATTGCCAATCCTCCTAGTGATAGTTTCCTCTTTATAATTTGTTCTACAAATACGTCTGCCATTAAACTCTCCTATTCAACAGAAGTAATGTAATAGTATACAGGCTGACCACCCATATAGCATTCAACTTCTACATCTGGGAATTTCTCTTCTAGTTTTTCTACTAATTTATTAGCGTCTTCTTCTTTCACGTCTTCGCCGTAGTAAACGCTAATCATTCCAGAATCTTCATCTACCATATTTTCAATCATTTCTATAGTAGTAGCCTCTAGGTCTTCACCTACAGCTAAGATACCGTCATCGCCGATACCCATGATATTTCCTTCTTTAATCTCGTGATCATCTATCACTGTATCTCTAACAGCATAAGTGATTTCACCAGTAGCAACACCACTCATACTCTCGATCATAGACTCTTTGTTATCATCTGCGCTCTCACCTGGGATAAATCCTAGCATTGCTGCGATACCCTGAGGGATAGTCTTTGAAGGGATAACAATAAGTTGCTTATCTTCCAATAGAATCTCTGCCTGCTGTGCAGCAAGAATAATGTTTGTATTATTTGGAAGAATAAAGATATTATCTGCATTTACTTTATCAACAGCATTTAGAATATCTTCTGTACTTGGGTTCATTGTCTGACCACCAGAAATGATAGCGTCTATCTCTAGACTCTTGAACACTTCGTCCAAACCTTCACCAACAGAAACTGCGATAAAGCCATTCTCTTTTCTAGGTTCATCTTTCTTTGCTTCAGCCTTCTTCTCGGCTTCAGCCTGTTCTTTTGCTCTCTTTTCAGCATTTTGAATTAGACGCTCATGATGCTCTTCACGCATGTTGTCCACTTTCATCCTCGACAAAGAACCATAAGTTAAAGCTCTAGTGAAAGCTTCACCTGGCTGGTTTGTATGAACGTGGACTTTTACGATTTCATCATCAGCAACCATTACGATTGAGTCACCAATTGAATGCAAGAATTCTTTGAATTTGTCTTCTTCAGTTTCATCCAATGGATTATCTAGATTTATAATAAATTCAGTACAGTAACCGAACTTAATATCTGCTTCTTCTACTTCAATGTCATCAAGGTTAGCTCCGCTACCTGTTTTTGCAACACCTTCCAAAGTATAATCAATTTCCTTACCCTGGAGAGCATCATATGCACCCTTAACTACAGTCATAAGACCTTCTCCACCAGAGTCTACCACTCCAGCTTCCTTAAGAACTGGTAGCATCTCAGGAGTTTGACTTAGAACGTAATCACCCTGCTTGATAATCTCATCAACCACAAAGATTAGGTCTTCACTCTCTGCTACTAATTCCTCAGCCTTT
>CAMVRH010000015.1 GCA_947169835.1 uncultured Lachnospira sp.
ATCATATGGTGACATTTCAATAGTAACTGTGTCGCCTGGCAATATCTTAATGTAGTGCATTCTAAGCTTTCCACTTATGTGCGCTAACACGACATGACCATTCTCTAACTCTACTTTAAACATAGCGTTAGGTAGCTTCTCTACTACTTTACCTTCAATCTCAATAACATCTGCTTTTGACATTCTTATCCTCCTAAGTTTTAGAAAAATCTTTTATCTATTCAACTAGTGATAATATTTCTGGTTCACCATCTGTAATCAGAATAGTGTTTTCATAATGAGCTGACATAGAGCCGTCATCTGTCACTATAGTCCAACCGTCATCTAGCTGTGCTATCTCAGGTCTTCCCATATTGATCATTGGCTCAATGGCAAAAGTCATACCCTCGCGTATCTTCATTCCACGTCTCTTTTGTCTGAAGTTTGGAATGGTTGGGTCTTCGTGCATCTCTTGCCCAATGCCGTGTCCTACCAAATCTCTAACTACGCCATAGCCAAAGCTTTCAGCATAATCTCCAATAGCTGCTGAGATGTCAAACAAATGATTTCCATCTCTTGCTTGTTCGATGCCGACAAAGAAACTTTCTTTTGTCACATCAATAAGTTTCTGAACTTCAGGATCAATCTGACCGATTGCAATAGTTCTCGCAGCATCTGATTGGTAGCCGTGATATATAACTCCCATGTCTAGACTAACGATGTCTCCATCTTTTATAAACTTGTCTTTCTCTGGAAGTCCATGTACAACCTCGTCATTAATTGAAATACACACTGAGCCTGGAAATCCGTTGTAGCCGAGGAAGGATGGTTCACATCCGTAACCCCTAATCAACTTTTCCGCTATCTGGTCTATCTCATATGCACTCATTCCGGCTTTAATTTTGTCTGCCATCTCATTGTGGCAATTTCCCAAAATCTTTCCAGCTTCTCTCATCAACTCAATTTCTCTAGCTGACTTGATTGTTACTGCCATTATTATTCTCCTAAAATCTTAACAACGTTTTCGAATACTACTTCTCTGTCCTGTGTACCGTCTACACTGTGAACTAAATCCTTAGCTCCGTAGTAATCCTTAAGTGGCTGTGTCTGCTCGTGATAAGTTTTAAGTCTAGCCAAAACTGTCTCTGGCTGATCGTCTTCTCTCATCATCAAGTGACCACCACACTGGTCGCACTTACCTTCAATCTTTGGTGGCATGTGCTCTAGGTGGAAAATAGCTCCACAGTGTGCACAAGTTCTTCTACCAGCCATTCTTGTGATAATGTGCTCGTCAGGTACGTCCACGTCAATAACGTTGTCGATAGCCTGACCCTTTGCCTCAAGCGCCTCGTCTAAAGCTTCTGCCTGAGGGATTGTACGTGGGAAACCGTCTAGTACGTAACCGTTAGCACAATCTTCCTTCTCAAATCTATCCATAATTAGCTCAAGCACTAACTCGTCAGGAACTAAGTCTCCTGCTTCCATGTATGCTTTTGCTTTGTTTCCAAGTTCAGTTCCGTTTTTAATGTTTTCTCTAAAGATATCTCCTGTTGAAATGTGTGGGATATCATACTTCTCTGCTATTCTCTTTGCCTGAGTACCTTTGCCGGCACCAGGAGCTCCAAGCATAATAATTCTCATTGATTTCTCCTATCTTTCCTCTGCGTCAAAGAACGCAATTTTTCAAACTTTATAGACACAACGAAGATTTTCGTAAAAATCTCACGAAAATCTTCATTGTAATCTTATGTCTTAATTAAAATATACCCTTAACTGTACTGAAGTTTCTTTCACTAACCATTGACTTAATAGTTTCAAGTGTTTCAAGGATAACACCTACGATAATGATGATTGATGTACCACCAAATCCTAGAGCCACACCTGAGAAACCTGAAGCTGCAATTGGAATAGTTGCTACGATACATAGACCAACCGCTCCAATGAAAATGATGTAGTTAAGAATCTTTGTTAAGTATGATACTGTTGGTTTACCACTTCTGATACCAGGGATAAATCCACCTCTATCATTTAGGTTCTTAGCAACTTCTCTTGGGTTGAAAGTAATTGATGTATAGAAGTATGCAAAGAATATAATTAACAATAGGTAAACTACAAATCCAATTGAATATTTCCATCCTGTTGTAGGGTTCAACCAGTTTGATTGACTTAAGTACTTAGCCCATTCAGCCTGTCTTCCCTGTGCATTAAAGAATGAATAAATAACTACTGGGAATTGTAGTAAAGATGAAGCAAAGATTACAGGGATAACACCCGCTGTGTTAACACGTAGTGGGATGTTAGACTGTTGTGCACCAACTTGTCTTCTACCCTGAACTTTCTGTGACATCTGAACGCCAATCTTTCTAATAGCACCCTGTAGGATAACTACTAGTACAACTACACCAATAAGGATAGCTGAAATAATTAAAGCGTTAAGAATGATTTCACCTTTTGATCTGTTCTCACCAGTTAGATACTGTGTGAACAAGTTCTTAACATCTGATGGAATACTTGAAATGATGTTAATAGTCAACACTATTGAAATACCATTTCCTACTCCGCTTTCAGTGATGCGCTCACCAATCCACATAAGAACTGCTGAACCAGCTGTCATAGCAAGGATACATGTGATAATTACTATCCAGTAGTGTGCACCCTTCAAGCTGTTTACATCGCCGAATAGTCCTTGGTTCTTGAAACCAAATACCATCGCTGTTGATTCGATTAACGCTAGACCTACTGTTAGGTAACGTGTAATCTCAGCAATTTTCTTTCTACCTTCTTCACCGTCTTTTTGAATCTCATCTAACTTTGGAATAGCAATTGTTAACAACTGCATAATGATAGATGATGTGATGTATGGAGTGATGTTCAAAGCGAATATTGACATCTTCTCCAAAGACTGACCAGTGAAGATTGAGAAAAAGTTAAATGCGTCCTGTGTAGCTGTTCTTGTACCATCTGCTGACTGAGCCAAACCTGCGAATAGGTCTGATAGTGCTTTACCATCTACAAATGGAATTGGAATCTGACATCCAAGTCTTACAACTACAAGCATTAACAATGTAAAGAATAATCTTTTTCTAATTTCTTTAATCTTAAAGGCTTTCTTTAATGTTTCTAACATATTAGATCACCTCGCAACTTCCGCCTGCAGCTTCGATCTTCTCTTTAGCGCTAGCGCTGAAAGCATTAACCTTGACTGTAAGCTTCTTAGTCAATTCACCATTGCCAAGAATTTTAACTCCATCTCTAGGATTGCTAACTACTCCTGATTCAACCAATGTCTCTACAGTTACTTCTGCACCATCGTCAAATCTCTCTAGAGCTGAAACATTAATACCTACGATATCCTTAGAATTAATGTTTGTGAATCCTCTCTTTGGAATTCTTCTATACAATGGCATCTGACCACCTTCAAAGCCAGGTCTTGTACCGCCGCCTGAACGTGCTTTCTGACCCTTATGACCCTTACCGGCTGTCTTACCATTTCCTGAACCATGGCCACGACCACGTCTGAAATTATCACTATGTTTTGAACCATCTGCTGGTTTTAAGTTTGATAAATCCATTGTCGCACCTCCTATTATACTTCTTCTACTTTTACTAGATGTCTAACTCTTTGAATCATGCCTCTTACAGCATCATTGTCAGGCATCTCTACTGTCTTGTGAAGCTTAGTAAGTCCCATAGCTTCAACAGTTTTTCTGTTCTTTGGAACTGCTCCAATTGTTGATTTTACTAAAGTAATTTTTAATTTCTTATCTGCCATCTCTAATTACCTCCTTAGCCCAAAATCTCTTCAACAGTCTTACCGCGAAGTGAAGCTACTTCTTCTGGAGTCTTAAGTGCAGCTAATCCTTCAATTGTAGCAAGAACTACGTTCTGCTTGTTATTTGATCCAAGTGACTTTGAACGGATGTTACTAATACCAGCAAGCTCTAGCACTGAACGTGCAGGACCACCGGCGATAACTCCAGTACCTTCAGGTGCCTTCTTAAGAAGTACCTGAGCACCAGTATATTTTCCGATAATGTCATATGGAATACTCTTGTTCTCATCGATTGGTACAGTGATAAGGCTCTTCATAGCATCTTCCTTACCCTTGCGGATAGCTTCTGGAATTTCAGTTGCTTTTCCTAAGCCTGCACCAACGTGTCCGTTTTTGTCGCCCACTACTACTAAAGCTGCGAAACGCATATTACGTCCACCCTTTACTACCTTAGTAACACGTTTAATGGCAACGACTGTTTCTTCTAATTCTAACTGACTTGCATCAATCATTTCACGTCTCATGTGTTACCTCCTAACTAAAATTCCAGACCAGCTTCACGAGCTGCATCTGCTAATGCCTTAACTTTACCTTGATATATGAAGCCGCCTCTATCGAAAACTACTTCCTTAATACCTTTTTCAGTCGCTCTCTCGGCAATAACCTTACCTACGTATGCTGCTGCATCAACGTTATTTGTCTTTTCAACTTCTTTAGCAATATCTGCTTCGTTTGTAGAAGCTGCTACCAAAGTCTTTGCAACAGTATCGTCGATAATCTGAGCATAGATATGATTATTGCTTCTGAAAACTGCTAGACGTGGACACTCAGGTGTACCACTAAACTTATTGCGCATTCTGCTATGTTTCTTAGCACGAACTTCGCTTCTTGATTTCTTCTTAATCATTTTCTACACTCCTTTATTATTCTGCTGCTGCAGTCTTACCAGCTTTACCGTCTTTACGTCTGATGTACTCATCTTCGTACTTGATACCTTTGCCCTTATATGGCTCAGGAAGTCTCTTAGTTCTGATTTCAGCTGCGTATTGACCAACTTTTTCTTTATCTATACCAGAAACGATAATCTTGTTCTGATCTTCCACCTGTACGTCGATACCTTCTGGATCTTCCATCTCTACTGGATGTGAGTAACCAAGTGAAAGTACTAACTTCTTACCCTGTTTCTGTGCTCTGTAACCAACACCGTTAATTTCTAGAGTCTTGCTATAACCTTCAGTCACACCAATAACCATGTTGTTGATTAGTGATCTTGTAAGTCCGTGAAGAGCTCTGTTCTTCTTAAGGTCGTTTGGTCTCTCAACGATTATTTCTTCGCCTTCTTGTTTAATGTCCATAGCCTCAGGGAGAGTTCTAACAAGTTCACCCTTAGGTCCTTTGACAGTCACCGTATTATTTTCTGCTATATCCACAGTTACACCTGATGGGATAGCGATAGGCATTTTACCAATTCGTGACATTTCGCCTTACCTCCTTAAAATATTGTGTATACTTTGCCTTCGGCAAAGTAAGATTTTCTTTGCTAGTTCTTACCAAACAAAAGCAAGTACTTCTCCACCTACTTGTTCTTTTCTAGCTTCTTTGTCTGTAATCACACCTTTGTTTGTAGATATGATAGCAACACCAAGTCCACCAAGAACCTTTGGTAGATTATCTTTACCAGCGTATACTCTTAGACCTGGCTTAGAAATCTTCTTAAGTCCTGTGATAACTTTTTCATTTCTATCTTTACCATACTTTAATGTGATTCTGATGTTTTTGAAGTTTCCTTCTTCTACCACTTCAAAACCTTCGATGTATCCTTCTTTATCTAAAATTTCAGCAATAGCTACTTTTATCTTTGATGCAGGAACATCTACTGTATCGTGCTTTGCAGTATTTGCATTACGAATTCTTGTAAGCATATCTGCAACTGGATCACTCATAGTCATAATTAATTTCCTCCTTCAAATTTTCTCTTACCAGCTTGCTTTCTTAACGCCTGGTATCTGTCCCTTGTAAGCTAATTCACGGAAGCAAATTCTGCAGATTCCGTATTTTCTTAAATAGCCGTGAGGACGTCCACAAATTCGGCATCTATTGTAAGCCTGTGTTGAGAATTTAGCTTTCTTTTGCTGTTTTTGCTTCATAGCAGTTCTAGCCATGGGTTTACCTCCTAATTATTTGCGAATGGCATATTAAATTGTGCCAATAATTCACGTGCTTCTTCATCTGTGTTAGCTGTAGTAACAATAATAATGTCCATACCTCTAACCTTATCTACCTTATCGTACTCGATTTCAGGGAAAATGATTTGCTCTTTAATTCCAAGTGCGTAATTTCCTCTTCCGTCAAATGCGTTTGGATTAACTCCTCTAAAGTCACGTACACGAGGAAGTGCTAGGTTTACAAGTCTATCTAAAAACTCGTACATCTTGTCTCCTCTTAGTGTAACTTTACATCCAATAGGCTGACCTTCTCTTAATTTAAAGTTAGCAACTGAATGCTTAGCCTTAGCGATAACAGCCTTCTGACCTGTGATAGCCTCCATGTCTGCTACAGCGCTTTCTAGAATCTTAGCATTCTCTTTAGCTTCGCCCACGCCCATATTTACAACAATCTTTTCGATCTTAGGGATTTCCATTTCGTTTTTGTATTCAAACTTCTTCTGCATTTCACCCCTAATTTCGTTTAGGTATGTATCTTTTAATCTACTCAACGTTTGGACCTCCCTTCATTAATCTAGTTCTTCGCCAGTCTTCTTAGCGATACGAACTTTCTTTCCATCTTTTCCGTCTTTATATCCTACTCTTGTAACTTGTCCCTTGATAGAGATCATTACGTTTGAAGCATCGATATAATCTTCCTGTGTAACAATACCACCGTTTTGGTTGTCAGCATTTGGCTTCATATGCTTTGTACGCATAGCCACACCTTCTACCTTAACTCTGTTATTGTCAACATCTACTGAAAGAACTTTACCTTCAGTACCTTTATACTTTCCAGCGATAACTTTAACTTCATCGCCTTTTCTTATCTTCATCTTTGACATCTCACTACCTCCTATAATACCTCAGGTGCAAGTGAAACTATTCTCATGAAAGATTTCTCTCTCAATTCTCTTGCAACTGGTCCAAAGATACGAGTTCCTCTTGGAGTCATATCTTCTCTTATTATTACAGCAGCGTTTTCGTCAAATTTGATGTATGAACCATCATTACGACGAGCGCCTTTAACAGTACGAACTACTACGGCTCTTACGATGTCACCCTTCTTAACTTCACCACCTGGTGTAGCATCTTTAACAGTGGCAACGATAATATCACCGATATTAGCATATCTTCTAGTAGATCCGCCCAACACTCTGATTGTAAGTAATTCTTTAGCACCTGTATTATCAGCTACTTTAAGTCTACTTTCCTGTTGAATCATGCTGTATTCCTCCTTCTTTTTCCAAATGAAAGCTTATTTAGCCTTCTCAATAATTTCAACAAGTCTCCATCTCTTATCCTTCGACAAAGGTCTTGTCTCCATAACTTTTACTGTATCACCGATACCGCACTGGTTTTCTTCATCGTGAGCTTTCAACTTATAAGTTCTTTTCACGATTTTGTTGTACAAAGGATGCTTTACATGATCCTCGATAGCAACTGTGATAGTTTTATCCATCTTGTCGCTAGTAACTTTACCTGTACGTGTTTTTCTTAAATTTCTTTCCACAACAATTCTCCTTTCCTACAAACTCTTACGCGTTTTCTTTCTCAACGATAACAGTTTGAATTCTGGCAATGTTTCTTCTTACATCTTTAATTCTGCTTGTGTTATCTAGCTGATTTGTTGCGTTCTGGAATCTTAAATTAAATAATTCCTTCTTAGCAGCTACTAATTCATCTTGAAGTTCTGTAGCTGATTTTCTCTTTAAATCTTCTACATATTGCTTACTTTTCACTGTCATCACCGCCTTCTAGTTCCTCGCGTGACACAACCTTACACTTGAGTGGTAGTTTGTGAACAGCAAGTCTTAGAGCCTCTCTAGCGTCCTCTTCATTTTCAATGTCGATTTCGAAAAGTACTCTACCTGGTTTAACAACTGCTACCCAGTACTCTACTGCACCTTTACCTTTACCCATACGTGTTTCAGCAGGATGTGCTGTAACAGGTTTGTCTGGGAAAATTTTGATCCAAACTTGGCCACCACGCTTTACGTAACGAGTCATAGCTACACGGGCTGCCTCTATCTGGTTTGACTTAATCCATGCAGGCTCCATAGCTACGATACCATACTTACCATTAGTAATCTTGTTACCTCTTGTAGCCTTACCTCTCATAGATCCTCTAAACTGTTTTCTATGTTTAACTCTTTTAGGCATTAACATTATTTCTTACCTCCTTCTTTAGTTGGAAGTACTTCGCCGTTATAAATCCAAACCTTTACACCTACTTTACCGTAAGTTGTATCAGCCTCAGCGAATCCAAATTCAATGTCAGCACGAAGTGTCTGTAGTGGGATTGTTCCCTCGCTGTAGAACTCTGTACGAGCCATATCAGCACCACCTAGACGTCCTGATACTGATGTCTTGATACCAAGTGCACCAGCTTTAAGTGATCTAGACATACAAGACTTCATAGCTCTTCTGAATGAGATACGGTTCTCTAGCTGCTGAGCAATGTTCTCTGCTACTAGCTGTGCATCCTTATCAGGTCTCTTAACGTCTTTTACGTCCATGAATAACTTCTTATCAGTCATCTTCTGAACTTCTGCTTTAATCTTTTCTATCTCAGCGCCACCTTTACCGATAACAAGACCAGGCTTAGCTGTATAAATGTTTACTCTTACACGGTCAGTTGATCTCTCGATTTCAATCTTTGAGATGCCTGTTCCGTAAAGTTTATTCTTAAGGAATTTTCTAATTTCGTAGTCTTCAACTAGGTTATCAGCGAAATCTTTCTCTGCATACCATTTTGAATCCCAGTCTTTGATAATTCCGACTCTTAATCCGTGTGGATTAACTTTCTGTCCCATGCTTTGCCTCCCTTCTTATCTTTCGTCAAGCACGATTGTGATGTGGCTGTTTCTCTTTAAGATTCTGTAAGCCCTACCCTGTGCTCTTGGTTTAATACGCTTCATTGTAGGTGCTGCACTAGCGTAGCACTCTGCAATGTATAATTTACTAGTGTCCATGTTGTTGTTATTTTCAGCATTTGCTATAGCTGAGTTTAACAACTTCAAAATTACTTTTGATGCTTTTCTTGGGTTGTATGTGAGAATACCTTGTGCAGTCTCTACATCTTTACCTCTGATGGCATCAAGTACGAAACATGCCTTTTGAGTACTAATTCTTGCAAAAGAAAGTTTTGCTGAAGGTCTAGTATCTTTTTCGGCGTTTCTTTTTCTCTTTATTTCAGATCTATGTCCTTTTGCCATAGACTTGGCCTCCTTTCAAAATACAAATTATTCTGCTTTGCTTTCGTTCTTATTGTGTCCTCTAAATGTTCTAGTAGGAACAAACTCACCAAGTTTGTTACCAACCATATCCTCTGTAATATATACAGGAACATGTTTTCTACCATCATGGACAGCAATTGTATGTCCAACCATCTGTGGGTAAATTGTTGAACGTCTTGACCAAGTCTTGATAACTGACTTTTCGCCAGATTCGTTCATAGCTTCAATCTTCTTTAATAAGCTCTCATCCGCAAATGGGCCTTTTTTTAATGATCTTGACATTAGTTCCTACCTCCTTATTTCATATTGCTTCCGTCACGTCTTCTAATAATCATCTTGTTAGACTTCTTATTCTTCTTACGAGTCTTCAAACCAAGTGCTGGTTTACCCCATGGAGTACATGGACCTGGACGACCGATTGGTGCACGTCCTTCACCACCACCGTGAGGGTGATCATTAGGGTTCATAACAGAACCACGAACGGTAGGTCTAATACCCATATTACGCTTACGTCCTGCTTTACCAATGTTAACAAGACCGTGCTCGATATTTCCTACTGTACCAACTGTTGCTCTACAAATTACAGGAACCAATCTCATCTCGCCTGATGGAAGTCTAAGTGTTGCATATTTGCCTTCCTTAGCCATAAGCTGTGCTGTACCACCTGCTGAACGAACTAACTGTCCACCCTTACCTGGGTATAGCTCGATGTTGTGGATCTCTGTACCGACAGGAATCTCTGAAAGTGGTAAGCAGTTTCCTACTTTCACTTCAGCGTTCGCGCCGCTCATTAGTTTATCTCCTACCTTAAGTCCTTCTGGAGCTAGGATGTATGCCTTCTCACCATCAGCGTAGCAAATAAGTGCGATGTTTGCTGTACGGTTTGGATCATACTCGATGCTCACTACTCTAGCAGGGATATCATCTTTTGTGTTTCTCTTGAAATCAATAATTCTGTATTTTCTTCTAGAACCACCACCGTGATGTCTTACAGTGATTTTACCTTGGTTGTTACGACCAGCGTTCTTCTTAAGAGATGCTGTAAGTGACTTCTCTGGAGAGTCTTTAGTAATCTCTTTGTTGTCAAGCTGAGTCATAGCTCTTCTAGAAGGTGTATATGGGTTAAATGTTTTAATTCCCATTGTAATTCTCCTTTCAATCCATTTATTATCACGCTTGTGTTGCGTATAGTTTGTGCAATAATTTTAAGTTTCTTCTATATAAGAGTTAATCTTATAGTCCTGCGAAGATCTCGATATCTGCACTGTCCTCTGTTAACTGAACGATAGCTTTCTTTCTAGCTGCTGTCTTACCTGTTGTGTAACCACGTCTTCTGTTCTTTCCAGCTAAGTTCATAGTGTTAACTTTTTCTACCTTTGCACCTTCAAACATTCTCTCTACTGCGTCCTTAACCTGAACCTTAGTAGCTTCTGGGTGCACATAGAATGTATACTTTTTCTCTGCCATTGCGTTCATACTCTTCTCTGTAATTACAGGTTCGAATATAACGTCATAATATTTAATATCTGCCATTATGCGTACACCTCCTCTATAGTCTTAACAGCATCCTGTGTAACTATAACTGTGTCGTACTTTAGAATGTCATATACGTTAATAGTCTGTGTGCTTGCTGTCTTTACTGTAGGAATGTTTGCTGCTGACTTAACTACGTTTGTGTCATTGTCGTTTAAAACAACTAATGCTTTATCAGCCTCTAAGTTCTTTAGCACCTGCGCAAATTCCTTTGTCTTTGGCGCATCAAACTTCAATTCGTCTAATACAATAAACTTTCCTTCTTCCACTCTAGATGTCAATACTGACTTAAGAGCGATTCTCTTTTCTTTCTTATTCATTTTCTTTGAATAATCTCTTGGTGTTGGAGCAAATACTACTCCACCGCCTGTCCACTGAGGAGCTCTGATAGAACCCTGTCTAGCATGACCAGTTCCCTTTTGTCTCCAAGGCTTTCTGCCTCCGCCTCTGACTTCTGAACGAGTCTTGGCTTTCTGTGTACCTTGACGGTTATTTGCGAGCTGTGCAACTACTGCCTGATGTACAAGGTGTTCATTAATCTCAACACCGAAGATAGCATCATTAAGCTTCATTTTTCCAACTTCGCTTCCTTCCATATTTAAAACAGATACTTCTGCCATCTGAATGTCCTCCTTTCAAAAATCCTTAAGCTTTAACAGTTTCCTTAATAGTAACTAACGCTTTCTTTGGTCCTGGTACAGCACCCTTAACTAATAGTAAGTCTCTGCTTGGGTCAACCTTTACAACTAGTAGGTTCTGTGTAGTAACTTTCTTACCACCCATGTGACCAGGCATCTTCTTACCCTTGAACACTCTACCTGGAGATGAACAAGAACCGTTTGAACCAGCATGTCTGTGGTATTTAGAACCGTGAGTCATAGGTCCACGTGACTGTCCATGTCTCTTAATAGCGCCCTGGAAACCTTTTCCTTTTGCGATTGCTGTAGCATCAATCTTGTCGCCTTCTTCGAAGATGTCAACAGTGATTTCGTCTGCTACGTTGTAATCTCCTTCTAGTTTCAATTCTCTTACATATCTCTTGTAAGAAACTTTAGCCTTATCAAACATTCCCTTAACTGGTTTGTTGATAAGCTTTTCTCTGATGTCCTCAAATCCAACTTGAAGAGCGTCATATCCGTCGTTCTCTACTGTCTTAACCTGTGTTACTACACAAGGGCCAGCCTGAAGAACTGTTACTGG
>CAMVRH010000016.1 GCA_947169835.1 uncultured Lachnospira sp.
TTTAACATATATCTTGATTTATAATACAATTTGTTTTATATTAAAAATATACAGGAGCTATCCCTATACGGTTAGCCCTGGTTGGTTATATTAAATAACCGCGCGAGGCGCGGTTATTTTTTTGTGTCTAAAAAGACAATGACAATAATCATGAGAAGTTGTAAGAAAATAGTCATACACTCAAAAACATTCATATTATCACCCCCTCCCTTCAATAATCATTACATTATCTAGGTCAGGGCTAACCGCATAGCGTACAGGATAACTCCCGCTCTGCAATTATACTCTTTTTGTTTTTCTTTTGCAACATTTTATTTATATGATTTCACAAAAATAGCGGTGTTTCTACACCGCTATTTTTTATAAATCAAAAATTGATAACTGGCTATCTTCTTTCATGCCATCCAATAAACCAAGTTTTGTCATAGTCTCCATTACTGTTTTATTTATTCCACACTTTTCAATCATCTCTTTCTTGGATTCGAATGGGCCGTCCATCTGGCTGATTACTTCTTCTAGCTGCTCAGCGGCTTTGTCTCCCATTCCCTCGATACTATCAAGCGATGGCATTATCTTTCCGTCAAAGATCTGGAAGTCGTGAGCTTTTGCTTTATAGATATCTAAAGGCATAAACTCGAAGCCTCTAGCATACATCTCTTGTACTACTCTCATATCTGAGTATGTAGCATCGTCCTTTGGAAGAGATGTGTGGTTGTTAATTCTGTTTTTAACTTCGTTGTATTCCATCTCTAACTTCTGTGGGCCCATGCACATTGTCTCATAGTTAAACTGTTTTGCACGGATGCCAAAGAATGCTGCATAGTATGCAAGCGGATGGTAAACTTTGTACCAGGCTACACGAAGTGCCATCATAATATATGCGGCAGCGTGCGCCTTAGGGAACATGTACGAAATCTTCTTACATGACCAAATATACCAATCAGGAACATTGTTGTCTCGCATTATTTGTTCTTCGTCTATCTCGTTTCCTTCTTTGTCGTAGTAGTTTAGTAGGCCTTTTCCTTTACGGACATGCTCCATTATTTCAAAACTTAGGAGCGGATCAATACCCTTGTCCATCAAATAAACCATAATATCATCACGCGTACAGATGGCTGATGAAATAGTACATCTTCCATCTTTAATTAGAAGCTGCGCGTTTCCAAGCCACACATTTGTACCATGAGACAATCCTGCCAAACGTACCAAATCGGCAAACTTAGTAGGCTTTGTATCTACAATCATCTGGATAACAAAGTCTGTACCTAATTCTGGAAGTCCTAAACTACCTGTTGGACATCCATCAATATCATTTGATGTGATGCCAAGCACCTTTGGACTCTCAAATAACGACATAACCTTTGGATCGTCAAAAGGTACGTCTTTACGTACGTCTGTATCTGTGTATTTTTCCAAACGACGAATCATGGTTGGATCGTCGTGTCCTAGCTCATCAAGTTTTAGCAAGTTACTATCAATAGCATGGTACTCAAAGTGTGTTGTGATAGTATCTGTGTTCATATCGTTAGCAGGTTTTTGGATAGGTGTGAAATCGTAAATCTCTTTGTCGCGAGGAACGATAACAATACCACCTGGATGCTGTCCAGTAGTTTTTCGAACACCTGTTATTCTATTTTTGATTCGCTCAATCTCTGCTTTTCTCTTCTGCTCGTTGTGTTCTTCATAGTAATGTTTAACATAACCAAAAGCAGTCTTTTCAGCTACACCAGAAATAGTTCCGGCTCTAAACGTGTTTCCTTTGCCGAACATTTCCTCTGTGTATGCGTGAGCTCTCGCCTGGTAATCACCAGAGAAGTTAAGGTCGATATCTGGCTCTTTGTTTCCACCAAAGCCAAGGAATGTCTCAAACGGAATCTCAAGGCCGTCCTTCTTCATCTTCTCGCCACAGTGTGGGCAAATGCCGTCCGGCAAGTCAAATCCCACACCACCATTGCGGCGGATTTCAACAATATGACCTTGTAGTTCTTCTATCTTTTCTTCGTCCACATCGCCTGAAGCTGAGTATTCATTTTCAAATACTGATGTGCGACAATGCTCACAGTAATAATGAGGAGCCAAAGGGTTACACTCTGTGATGCTAGACATAGTAGCTGCAAAGGATGAACCTACAGAACCTCTAGATCCTACTAGATAGCCATCCTCATTTGACTTAGTAACCAGTTTCTGCGCCATTATATACATTACGGCATATCCATTACCGATAATAGAGTTAAGCTCAGTTTCTAGTCTTTCCTCTACTATCTTTGGAAGTTTATCGCCATACATTTCATGCGCTTTCTCGTAGCACATGTTACGCAAGTTCTCTTCTGAGTTCTCAAGCACTGGTGGACATTTGTCTGGGTGGATAGGTGAAATAGTTTCAATCATATCCGCAATCTTGTTTGTGTTTGTGATTACTACTTCCTCTGCCACTTCTGAACCTAAGTACTCAAACTCATCGAGCATTTCCTCAGTAGTTCTAAGATAAATTGGTGGCTGATCATCCGCATCTGAATATCCATTACCATACTGAATAATTCTTCTGTATAGTTCGTCTTCTGGATCCATAAAATGAACATCACAAGTAGCCACTGTCATCTTGCCCACTTTTTGTCCAAGCTTGTAAATCTTTTTATTTATCTCTTCTAGATCTTTTCTAGAATCAACTAAGAATTTCTTCTTGTCATCTATCTCTGAGTTTCCAGTTCTCACCATAAACTCATTGTTTCCGATTGGTTGAATTTCAAAGTAGTCGTAAAAGTCCGCTATTCTAGCAATCTCTTGAGCTGGCTTGTCGTGAAGAATAGCCTGATAAAGTTCACCAGCCTCACACGCACTACCAATAATCAAACCTTCATTCAATTTCAAATAGTCACTCTTCATAATTCGAGGACGTTTGTTTGCGAAAGTCTCGATATGTGAAATAGAGATAAGTTTATAGAGGTTTTTCAAACCAACCAAGTTCTTAACCAAAATGATGGCATGGTTTGATGGAAGTTTACTCTTAAACTCATCTGACTCTATACCTTTTTCATTTGCTTCATCTAGATTTGTAATACCCTGCTCTTTCATTCTGCTAATTAGCTTTTGGAAAATGCGTGCAGTACACTCTGCATCATCCACAGCTCTGTGGTGATTTCCAAGCGGAACACCCAAAGCCTTTGCCACAGTATCAAGCTTATACCTAGCAAGACCAGTCACAAGGAATCTAGAAAGTCCCACTGTATCTATCACAGTAAACTCACATGGAATATCCATACGTCTGCAGTTTGCCTCGATAAAACTCATATCAAAGTCCGCATTGTGCGCAACCATAATTGAGTCTTTGCAAAACTCCATAAACTTTGGCAATACTTCTTCTATCTTTGGCGAGTCCTTAACCATCACATCGTTAATGCCAGTCAAGTCCTCTATTCTAAACGGAATTGGTCTCTCAGGATTTACAAAAGTAGAGAATCTATCAACTATTTCTCCATCCTTAATCTTTACAGCGCCAATCTCGATAATTTTATCCTGTGCTGCACTAAAACCAGTAGTCTCCAAGTCAAAGACCACAAATTCCGAATCAAATGTCTGACCTTTGGAATTTACAATCATACCCTTGATGTCATCCACCAGGTATGCTTCCACTCCGTAAATTACTTTAAAGTCGCACTCTTCATTATTCTTCTTACATTTTGCTTTTATACTCTCAAACTGATGATGTGCATCTGGGAAACCTAGAACTACACCGTGATCAGTAATAGCAATAGCCTTATGTCCCCAGTCGTACGCGCGCTGAACCAAATCTCCAGGATCAGTAACCGCATCCATATCACTCATCTTTGTATGGCAGTGAAGTTCCACTCTCTTTTCTACCGCGTTATCCTCGCGCACAGATTTCGCAAAGCCAGGAATCACTTTAATTCCGCCCACACGAGTAATCTCAACTTCCCCGTCAAAGTCATCGTACAAAGCACTACCTAACACCTGAATGAAAGTTCCCTTCTTAACAATAGATAAAAAGTCATCTTTCACAGCCTCGTTAGGTAGGAATATTTTAACAGTGATACTGTCAGTAAAATCAGTAATGTCCATCTTCACGATGAACTTACCTGTTCTAGTTTCATTTGAATCTATACTAAAGATTTGTCCTTTACAAATAACACGACCAGTGCCTTCGTACACATCTTTAAGGTCACTAATGATTCTCTTGTTATTCTCGTCATCTAAATCAAAGTCTTTGCCGTAGACTACTCCATCTTTATCTTCGGCTGAAGCTTTAGTAACTTTCTTTACAACAATTTCATTTCCATCTTCGTCAGTCTCTGTCTCTTTCTTTTCAGTCTCCTTCTGGCTCTTCTTCATAATGGCCTGAACTTCGTTTTCAATCTTCTTTTTGTTGTGCTCTTCAAATCGCTTTCCTTCGGATTCTTTCAAGAACACTTCCACCTCTATAGGCATTCCGAAGCGCTCGGCAAAGATTGACATTAGCCTTTCTTTCATCTCGCTTACTTGAGACTCAGACACAATGTTTTTTATAAAACTAATCTCTAAAACATTATCATTAAAATGCATTGGAGCTTTTTTGAAAGTTACGCCAAACGAATGACTGATTTCATTAAACTCTAGAGACAAACTTTCTTTGTACTCATCTAGCAAATATTCTCTTGTGTACTGGCTTGATAGGTTGTACTTTTCAATGATTTGCACTTCCATATGTTTGCCAGTCATGAGACTTTTCTCGATTGCTTTTTTCACATCATAAATAGCAGACTTTTCTATAAGTCTGCTACTTTCGATATATACTCTCATCTTTGTGTGATCTCTGTTTGTTTTAATCTTGATTACAGTCACATCTTCAAAGAGAGCTTTTATATCATCTTTTAATTTTAAATTTTGAAATACATCAAAAAACTTTTTCAATTTACTTTCCCCAAGTTTTCAATTCTTCCTCTAATACGTTTACAAGTTCCTCCTCCGGAACCTTTTTGATAATTTCGCCTTTCTTTATAAGTAGGCCTTCTCCTTTGCCGCCGGCTATTCCTATGTCGGCTTCTCTGGCTTCTCCAGGGCCGTTAACAACGCAACCCATCACTGCCACTTTTATATTAAGATCGTCATATTTTGTGACCATGTTTTCCACTTTGTTTGCTAGGCCAATCAAATCAATTTCGGTTCTTCCACAAGTTGGGCAAGAAACTACACTTATGCCTCCGCTACGAAGACCTAGAGTCTTTAGAATAAGTTTTGCACTCTTAATCTCCTCTAGAGGTTCGCCCGTCAAAGACACGCGGATAGTATCACCAATACCCTGGTTTAGAATAAGTCCAAGGCCGATAGATGATTTGATGTTACCTGATGTAATAGTGCCAGACTCTGTAATTCCAACATGAAGTGGATGATTCGTCTTTTCAGCAATCAGCTCGTGAGCTTTCACGCACATCATTACATCTGAAGATTTTATACTAATGACTAGGTTGTCATACCCTAAGTCCTCAATTATCTTAACTTTATCCAATGCGCTTTCAACTATACCCTCAGCAGTTACTTTGCCGTACTTTTCTAGGATAGGCTTTTCCAAAGAGCCAGAGTTTACACCCACACGAATTGGGATGTTTCTTTCTTTCGCCACATCTACCACTGCTTTTACATTTTCAATTGAGCAACTGTTTCCGGGGTTGATGCGGATCTTATCAGCGCCGTTTTCCATAGCGGCAATTGCTAGTTTATAGTCAAAGTGAATATCAGCAACTAGCGGAATGTTTATCTGCTCCTTTATTTTGCTAAGAGCTTCTGCCGCTTCCATAGTTGGCACAGCGCAGCGAATAATGTCGCAGCCAGCAGCCTCTAGCTCTTTAATCTGAGCTACAGTAGCTTCCACATCTTCAGTCTTTGTGTTTGTCATAGACTGAATCATAATAGGATTTCCTGCACCTATTACTTTGTTTCCGATTTTCACTTCTTTAGTTTGATCTCTAAACATAATTAAAATATCAACTTTCTTATATCGTTAAATACTAAGAATACCATTAGTGCCATAAGTATGATAAATCCGATAAAGTGTATCATTCCCTCTTTGTCTTTCGGAATTTGTTTTCTAGTGATTGCCTCGATAATGTAGATTAATAATCTTCCACCATCTAGAGCTGGAATTGGAAGTAGATTCATTACACCCAAGTTTGCGCTTAGCATGATTGCTAGGTTTAGAAGCGCAAGCAATGTGATTCCAAAACCATGCTGACTGTTTTCTTTATAAGTGTCACCAATCACGCTTACGATTCCAACAGGGCCTGAAACTTCATTTGCTGAAACTCCACCAGTAACTAACATCTTCAAACTCTTAAGAACAGTAAACACTTCGTATCTCATCTCAACCAAACTGTATTTGATTGTTCCAAAAAATCCCTGACGCTCTCTTTGCAAGTTATATGCAAAGCCTGTAGAGTAAACATTTGTCTTTACTGGTTTAACTTTCGCTGTAAATGTTTTGCTACCACGCTTCAGTACGAAAGTTACTTCACTTCCATCAAGCGGATGTTCCTCTAGATATTTATTTATCTCTTCTCCTGAAGAAATAGGTGTTCCGTTTATCTTTTCAACTTCGTCCTTCGCCAAAACGCCTGCCTTAGCCATGGCCGAATCTTTGGTCACTTGCGAAATAACTGGCGCACTAGCACCTGAACTATAACTGATTCCTAACAAATATTTATTTTCTTTGTCTGGTTTGTATGTGATAGTTTTTTTCTTGCCATCACGCTCGTACGTCAAAGTAATTGGATCTTTGCCTATTGGGTCAGTATATTCTTCCACATACAATTCTCTACCAATAGAAATCCAAGCACCGTTAAACTTAGTGATTTTATCACCACTTCTCAAGCCTGCTTTATATGCGTTTGACTGTGTTTGTGGAATAGCATTTGCAACAGCCTGCTGTTTCATCTTCTCTTCCACTGATTTGTCTTTGCCCTTTGACTGTACGACCACCTTTGGTTTTTCACCTTCTACATATGTAACTGTAGATGGATCTGTTCCAGCAAATCCAATCACAATCAAAGATAAAACAAACGCTAGCAAAAAGTTAAATAGCGGTCCTGCAAATACAATTAAAAATCTTTGCCATCTAGGTTTAGAGTTAAACGAACCTTCTTCCATGTTGTCTTCGTCTTCTCCTAGCATTGCGCAAGAACCACCGATAGGTAGTGCCTTTATGGAATATCTAGTTCCACTCTTTGCCACACGGCTAAAGATTCTTGGGCCCATTCCGATTGAAAACTCGTTCACTGTAACACCAAATTTTTTCGCAAAAATAAAGTGTCCGAACTCGTGAATCAAAACGAGCAAGCCGAATATTAAAATTGCAATTATTATGCCAATAAATGTCTGCATTACTTATACTTCTCCTCTATCATCTCGTAAACCCACTTTTCAACTTCTAATATCTGTTCAAAAGTTGGGTTGTCTATCACTTCGTGTCTGTCCATGCAGTACTCGATAGTATCTGCTATATCTAAATATCCAATCTCGCGATTCAAAAACATAGCAACTGCCTTTTCGTTGGCTGCGTTAAAGACAGTAGGCATGGAATCGCCAAAGAAAGGATCATCTTTTGCTTTCTCATCACTTCTCTTAGCCGCACGGTAAGCCAATCTTAATCCTTTGAAATTATCAAGGTCCGGTTTCTCGAACGAAATCTCACTGATTTGTTCGAAATCCACTCTATCGCCAGCTAGATATTTTCTCTCTGGGTAATATAGAGCGTACTGGATTGGAAGTTTCATATCTGGTGTACCAAGCTGAGCAATAATGCCGCCGTCTTCGTACTGAACCATCGAATGAATAAGACTCTGTGGCTGAACAACAACCTGAATATCATCAAGCCCTACGTTAAATAGCCACTTAGCTTCTATCACTTCTAATCCTTTGTTAACCATTGTACTAGAGTCAATGGTTATTTTTTGACCCATTGCCCAATTTGGGTGTTTGAGCGCATCTTCCACCTTGATATCTTTCATCTGGTCCACAGTCCATCCTCTAAATGGTCCGCCTGATGCAGTTAAAAGAATTTTATCAATTTTATTCATTTCATTTCCTTGTAGACTCTGGAATATCGCACTGTGCTCAGAATCTACAGGAAGAATCTTCACATTATTCTCCTTCGCCAAAGGCATCACCAAATGCCCAGCAGTAACCAAAGTTTCTTTATTTGCTAGAGCAATATCTTTTTTAGCCTTTATAGCTTCTAGTGTTGGCTTAATACCAATCATTCCGACAAATGCTGTCACTACTATTTCGGCTTCATCTATAGTGGCTGCTTCTATCAAGCCTTCCATTCCTGAAACTACTTTAACATCTAGATCAGAAACCTTATCAGCCAACTCCTTGGCCGCTTCGCTCTTAAACACACATACTAACAAAGGGGCAAATTCGCGAATTTGCTCCTCTAGTTTTTCGATATTTGAACCGGCAGCTAAAGCTACCACTTTTAAATCTTCATTGGCTCTAACTATCTCAAGAGTCTGGGTTCCGATAGAACCTGTTGAGCCGAGTACCGAAATGTTTTTCATAGTTTTCTCCAAAAGGATTTATTTTAAAACGTAAGTTGTCAAATATACTAAAATCCAGATGACAGGTGCTACGTAAATAACGCTGTCAAATCTATCCATAATTCCGCCGTGTCCTGGAATAATTTTTCCGTAGTCTTTTATGTCGTGGTTTCTCTTGATGGCAGATGCCGCCAAATCACCTATCATTGAGATAAAGCCAGCTACTGCACAAATGATTGCAAACATTGGCACTGGATATGGCAAATCAATTTTGTCTGAGAATATAGCTGCATAGATTGCTCCAAGAGCAGCTGCACCCAAGATTCCACCAACAGCTCCCTCTATCGATTTCTTAGGACTAAGAACTGGCGCCATCTTGTGTTTACCGAAGGCTACACCTGCTAGGTACGCGCAAGTATCGCATCCCCAACTAGCTATAAAGATAAGCCAGACTGAGTACAATCCTACTCCGTCTTTCATTGAGCCGTCAGCCAAAAGTTTTGAGCCTTCCATCCTTGTGATGTATAGGTATGAAAGCATAACTCCTCCATAAACCATAATCATAAATACTTCAGCTACATGCTTCATCTTGAACTTTGGATAAGTAAACACGTACTCTGCAAAAAGAACAATCAAGAATCCAACCATAAGGATCATCATGAATCTTTTGCCGTGGATTACTTTGTCGCCCACTATCGCTACTTTATACTGATCAAAGTATAGCAACGCGTAATAGATGATTATAAAAATGTAGCCTGTGAAAGCTAGTATAGTTTTTTCAACCTCTATCGCTTTGTATAGTTCATACATAGCAACCAGAGAAAGAATTAGATTAGCAAAGAACAAGATGCGTCCGCCGGCAAAGCTTCCGCCCACTGTCAGTCCTGCTATCAACAAAATAACTAGAACTACTCCACTAGCTAATCTTGTAAAAAATGATTTATTTGCAAAATTTGATACTCCCATAATAACCTCTCTGCTTTATATTTCCCTCACGTCACTAATAACTATTCGTCGTCTTCGTTTCTTCCGCCATATCTTCTATCGCGGTTGTTGTATTCCTCAATGGCCTTAAACAAATGCTTTGGTTTAAAGTCTGGCCATAACACATCTGTAAAATAATACTCTGTGTAAGCCGCCTGCCACATAAGGAAGTTTGAAAGTCTAATCTCTCCGCTAGTTCTAATCAAAAGATCTGGGTCCGGAATGCCCTTTGTGTCAAGGTAACTGCTGATAGTATCTTCGCTGATATCAGAAGCCTCTATTTTTCCATCCGCACAATCTTTTGCAATAGTTTGAACTGCACGTCTAATCTCATCCCTACTTCCGTAGTTTAGAGCGATAATAAATGTGATACCGTCAAAGTCCTTGGAAAACTCTTCTAGTTCGTCAATGCTATCTCTGATATCCTGGTCTAGTCCAGTCTTATCACCGATAATTAGGCATCGCATATTGTTATCTTTTGATTTTTTAAGACACTGTTTTAAGTAGTCACGAAGAAGTTTCATTAATGCACTTACTTCTTTTTCAGAACGATTCCAGTTCTCTGTAGAAAAAGCATATACAGTAATATACTTAATTCCCATATCGTGGGCTGCTTCCACTATCTTTTCCACATTGTCAGAACCCTTAGAGTGTCCAACATTCTTTGGAACGTGATGTTTCTTTGCCCATCTACCGTTACCATCCAAAATGATAGCCACATGCTCTGGAACCCTTAGACCACTTAAATCAAATTTCTTAGCCATAGTCTTTTTGTTTGCTTAAAGGCAAACGTATTCCTTTCAAAAAATTATCTCATTACGCAGAAATAGAGGAACTCTAAGTTCCTCTTAATTTCTGAAACTTGTGATTAAACTGTCATTACTTCGTCTGATTTAGCCTTAACAGTCTCGTCCACTTTCTTAACATATTTGTCAGTAGCTTCCTGTAATGAATCTTCAAAATCTGCTACTTGATCTTCTGGAGCGCCATCTTCTTTACCTTTTTTCTTGATGTGATCCATTCCGTCACGTCTGATATTTCTGATAGCAACCTTAGCATTCTCGCCAAGCTTCTTGATATCTTTAACCAAGTCTTTTCTGCGGTCCTCAGTAAGCTCTGGGAAAACAAGTCTGATAACTTTACCATCGTTTGTTGGGTTGATACCAATCTCAGCTTCGTTTATAGCGTGCTCAATCTCTTTTAGCATTGAACCGTCCCAAGGCTGAATAGCAATAATTCTAGGCTCAGGAACTGAAACGTTACCAACCTGTGCTAGAGGTGTAGGTGTGCCATAGTAATCCACCTTGATTCCGTCCAAGATATGTGGGTTAGCACGACCAGCTCTTATCTGTGTAAGTTCACCTTTCAAGTTATCAAGTGACTTCTCCATTTTTTCAACATGTTTATCAAGTATCTCTTGCATAATTTCTTCCTCCAAAATTTATTTAAACTGTAATTTTTGTACCTAAGTCTTCGCCAGCTACCACTCTCTCGATGCTGTTTTCCTCATTTAATCCAAAGAGAATCATTGGCATCTTATTTTCAAGAGCAAGTACTGATGCTGCTAAATCAATAACTCCAAGTCTGTCATCAACCACTTTAGAAATTGGAAGTTCATCGTACTTCTTAGCATCTGGATTTACATTTGGATCTGAGTCATAAACTCCGTCCACAGCCTTTGCACCCAAAATGCAATCAGCCTCAATCTCGATGGCTCTAAGCACCATTGTCATATCTGTTGAGAAGTATGGATGTCCTGTGCCTCCGGCAAAGAACACAACCTTTCCCTCTTCCAAATCTTCCACTGCTGCGTACTTCTCAAATAACTTTGTCCAAGTACCGCAAGCAAATGGTGTGTAAACTTCTGTGCCCATTCCTTCAGTTCTAAAAATCTCTGACACATACATGCAGTTCATAATAGTGGCAAGCATTCCGATTCCGTCTGCTTTAGGTCTGTCAATCTTGTTAGATGTACGACCTCTCCAGAAGTTTCCACCACCTATTACGATAGCTACCTGCACTCCTTTGTCTACGATTTTCTTTACCTGTTTAGCCACAGCTACACAAGTGTCTTCGTCAAAGCCCTGGCCCTTTTCACCGGCCAATGCTTCTCCGCTAAGTTTAAGTAAAACTCTCTTCATAACTTATCCTTTCAAGTACATCAATTTAGATAAAATTATACCATATATTGAGGACTATTTGGCAGTAAATACAATACTTTTTGCACCTTTTGCCTTCAAATATTTCTTGCCCTTCTTCTTAAAAATCTTTTTTATTTAATCAAATCTTTTATTACTTCGGAAGCAATAATCAATCCAACTACGCTAGGCACAAATGCTATACTTCCTGGAGTTTGCTGATTAACTTTAATGGGTGGTTCTTTTGA
>CAMVRH010000017.1 GCA_947169835.1 uncultured Lachnospira sp.
AGGAGGTCAAGCAATGAAAACAGAAAGAGAACTCAACTTATTAGAAGGAAAAATTAACATACTAAAGGCGAGCATCGATGATATGCCAGACATCAGATTTGTCACTAAGCCTGAGATACTATCGACAATTAAAGTCGACAATAGTGTTTTAGGTGGCGAAGAGGACGAATACGATTTAGGCAGATTTAGCGAAGTGCTAGTTGTTGGTAATCAAGCTATCAACACAAACGCTACTTCGGTAAACACTATCATTGATGTTCTTTTAATGTCTTATCTTAATCAGCAAGGTTGGAAAGAGCCAACAGCTTATAAGCATGGTCTAATTGGTACTATTACTGATCTTGGTTTGCTTAAAGATCTGCGACCAATAATTCTTTAATTTAGTGAGGAGGTAACCCGATGAAACTTTTAAACTTTTTTAAGAATGTAGCATTAACACTCACAACTACCGAACTTTATTGTATTTGGAGTAAAGAAGAATTACACGAAGTAAGCACGGCTCATATGTGGATGATTATTATCGCAGTAGCAATTATCTTCTTCAGCTTATTGAGAATGATAGATAAAGAAGTTTATCGCGCATACATAATTCGCAGAAAAAAGAAGAATAAACGCGCTGAGATAATGAACAGGTTGGAGGTGGAAAATGCTAACGAGGAAACAAGCGATTCAGCAAGCATTAGGTAGATCTGGTTTAACGATTTGTGAGTTGAGCGACAAGGTTCCAATGTCTCGCTCAACACTATCTAGAAAATTACAAGAACCAGAACTATTCACATTAAAGGAAATTGAAGATCTAAACAATATTTTAGAATTCACAGAAACGGAACTATTAGCAATAGTGAGAGGTAAATATGATAAATGGTTTTAAGCAAAAAAAATGAGCCACTAGGCAAAACCTAATGACTCGTAAGCAACCCGATGCTTAACATCATTATTATATACCTCAACTTAAAAATTATCAAGTATTGGAGGTTATAAAAATGAAAGAAAAATACTTATTTGAAGTTCTAGATAGAGACGGAAAAGTCGTAGCTATGACTAGAGCGGTATCAGAGAAACAAGCAATAAACAACGTGCGCCATAGATTAGTCGGTGACTATTACGGGCACCAATTCGATTATAGCGCTAGAGCAGTATATGACAAAGAAGGGAGAGCGGTTTAATGGTAGATAAGAAAATGACAAATGACGATTATAGACAACATCCAGCAGTCAGTAGATCTGATTTATGGAAAATGAAACAGTCGCCAGCGCATTATAAGTATGCAAAGGAAAATCCGACACCTAAAACACCGGCTCTAGTCTTCGGTGGAGCAAGTCACAAATACATCTTGGAACGAGACGATTTTGAGAGCGAATATGCAGTAGCTCCAGAACTAAATAGACGTACTAAAGAGGGTAAAGAGAAGTGGGCCCAGTTCGAGTTAGAGAATGAGGGTAAGGAAATAATTAAGGCTGAGGACTTTGACGTGATCAAGGATATGGCAGCTGCGATAGATGAAAACGAGGTAGCAAAAGCACTACTGACCGGTGAGCATGAAGTGTCTTATTTCTGGACCGATGCAGATACTAACGAGGAATGCAAAGTTAGACCAGACTGTCTATCAGAATGGGAAGGCAAGAAATATATTGTCGACTATAAAACTACCGATAGTTGCGAGGACGGTCACTTTGAACATAGCTGTCGCAAATACGGGTACAAGTTCCAGGCTGGAATGTATCGCGAGGGAGTATTCCAAAACGAGATGGAAGAATACGGATTCGCGTTTGTGGCCCAGGAAAAGAAACCGCCGTATGCAGTGAGAGTTTATATTTGCACGGACGAGTTCATTAACCAGGGATTAGACCAGTTTAGAATCTATTTAGGAATGTACCACGATTGTAAAGAGAACGATAACTGGTACGGGTACGAAGGCAAGTACAACAACGTCACCGAGTTATGTGGCGATGATTACAACTAAATTAAAGAATTGCGGAGGTAAAAATAATGTTTAAAAGTAAAAGACCAGAAGGAAATATTAATCAATTTGATTTTATGCAAGACGAGGAAAAGCCGGCTCAAAAGAAACATTTAACAGAAGAAGATTGCGCTCTTGTTTATAGGAGTTTTCTAAATAGAATATGTGAGTTTTCAAAATATTTCGTTAGTGAAGAAAATAAATATTCAAAAGAAATAAGAGGCAAGTTGGAAAACGTGTTAGGTACATATGGAAATTATCCGCACTTGTTTATCTTTCCAGATGAGCTTAAGCGTGTTTTTGCGAACTGTTGCGTAGAAAGAAAATTCTTAAATCTAGATTCGATTAAATATGAAGGGTTGCATGAGTTATTTTTCAAAGAATTTGTGAAATGGCTAAAAGGAAACAACCTATTACCTAATGGAACTGGCGATGGATCAGCAGAAGATTTAAGTTTAGAGCCTAGAGTTAAATTAACGCGTATTATTGGCGATTTTCATCATGACACTATTGAGATTGTTATTAATGAACTTCTTGCAATGAGAGAAGATGAAATAAAGGATTTTAACGACTCTCTTAATAAAAGTTCAAAAGAATATTATCTATAAATAAATTAAGCTTGCGAAATCTAGTTAATAGATTTTTGTATTTCATGTTATACATCCTTTCGCTCTAGCACTCATAACCCTAAGTTATAGGTTGCCCTAATGGGTGCTAGGGTAAAGGAAGTGGTATAAGGAACGACTAAAGGGAGAAAATTACTATGAGTAACGAAAATGATATTTACGAAGTAGTAGAACAAATGGCAGCAGTTGTAATCAATGTAGAAGATTGCGGTGATCACGAAAAAGTAAGTATAACTAAAAACAGACAGACTGGGCGAGTTACAAAACCAGGTGAAGAAATAATTATACAAAAATAACATTCAATCTAACGGAAAGCGAGGTATAAAAAATGGCAACAAAAAAAACACATACACACTGGAAGAAAACCACCGATAGAAATTATCTCGGTGAGTGGGACCTTCCAGAAAAAGGCGACTTAGTTGTGACGATAGATAAATACAAAGAGGATGAAAAAGTCGAGACTTTTAAAGGCGACAAAAAATCTACCGAGAATCACTTCGTCGTATGGTTCAAAGAAGCTGAAAAGCCAATGATTCTAAATACGACAAATAAGAAGCGAATAGCAGCAGCAGTCGGAAGCCCATATATAGAAGACTGGCCAGGACATAAGGTTGCGCTATACAGAGATAAGGTAAAGGCATTTGGTGATATACACGACTGTATTCGAATTAGATCGAATGCGCCCGAGGAAAAAATTTATATTTGCGAGGAGTGTGGCTCAGAGATTAAGGCTGAAGCCGGTCACACTCCAAAGCAGATAGCAGCAGCTAGCAAAAAGCAACTAGGACGAGAACTATGTATGGAATGCGCTAGAGCCGCAAAAGAAGAAGAAAAGCAAGACCAGGAGGATAAAGAAGATGGTAAATAAAACAATAATTCAAGGAAGATTAACAAAGGATCCAGAGCTGAAAAAAACTCAGAGTGATGTTGCTTATACTGAAGTGAATATCGCCTGGAGTGAGACCTATAAAGATGTCGAGACTAAGTGCTTTTTACCAGTCCAGGCCTGGAGGCACAATGCCGAGTTTTTATGTAAGTATTTCGGCAAGGGTAAAGAAGTTGTAGTTGAAGGTCGATTAAAGACTAGTGAGTGGACCGATAAGGATGGCAATAACAGAAGTAGACTTATTATGGTTGCTGATCAATTCCACTTCTGCGGACCTAAAACTGATAACGATTCTAATAAGGATGCTGAGCCAACTGACGATGACGGATTTATGAATATTCCAGATAACGCAGATGACGAAGGCTTACCTATTAACTTTGACTAATTAGATTATCGACCTAGCCACTCCTAATAATATATTTAGTTGGAAAATCTTCCGTTGAGTTTTCTAAGGTAAAACTAATTTGTTCATAATACAGTTTGAATTGTTTTTGACAGTAGCGATTGAGTTGCTAAAAGGCTAGGTTGTTAATAGGCTGGGTATTTGACTAGCCCCTCCTGGAACTAGAAATATACTCAGCCGACTTAACGGAATTATACGAGGAAGGAATAAACTCAATGCTGATAGTTGACACCAGGGAAAGAAAAAACGACCACATCAAAAGTTTTTTAGATAATCATAATATTAAATATCAAGTCAAAAAACTCGATGTGGGCGACTATGCAGAAGAGAACGGGCATATTGTAATCGATAGAAAAAAAGACCTTAATGAGCTAGTTATCAATATGGTTAGTAAGGATAGAACGCGATTCTATAACGAAATCCGTAGAGCTAGAACGAATAAGGTTAAGATGATTATTTTATGCGAGCATGGCGGCAAGGTGAAAACAATTAGCGATGTTAAGGACTGGAATCCTAAGTACAGTAAGGTGTCTGGTCAAGTCTTAATGAATAAAATGTATGAGGCGCATATTGCTTACGGCATTGAGTTTTTATTCTGTGATAAGCGAACAACTGGAAGAAAAATATGTGAACTATTAGGAGTAGATTATGAATAGTGATCAGATAAAAGAACAATTCACAATGCGAGATATAGTCACTAATAGATACGGATTTAAGATTAGGCGAGGGTTTATAAAGTGTCCTTTTCATAAAGGCGACAACTCAGCTAGTCTAAAAATCTACGATAGAAGTTTTTATTGTTTCGGCTGTGGAGTTGGTGGAGACATATTCAAATTCGTTCAAGAAATGGAAGGCTGCTCATTTAAGGATGCGTTCTTGCTACTGGGCGGTGAATATGAAAAGGCGCAGAAGGTGAATCGACCGTTAATCGAACATAATAAACGCGCGAAACAAAAACAAAAAGAGTATGAAGACAAGCAACAACAAAAACGAGAAATAGAAAGGGAGTCAGTCCTTTACGAGATAAAGATCTATCGGTTTATCCGAGACAATTCGAAACCGTTATCGGATAGATGGTGTAACGCGGTTAATAAATTACAGTATCTATTCCAGAAGTTAGAAGGGGCTGAGGTTTATCAAGAATAATGACTTTAACGAAGGAATATATCGATAATTTAGATAAAGAAACAATAGAGACAGAATATGACATATATTTATCTCTAGTGCATATTGTCGATGATGGCAACAGAATGACAACCATTAATAGGGTTAGGGCTAAAGCTGTAAAGTTTGGCTGCGCTAGAGTTTTTGACAGATTATTGAAGGCAGCTGAAAAGGATAAGGCTGAGGAAAAGTCGAATAATCATTTTGAAGCTTCTAACAATAAAGTTTATCAGACTGGCAACTGGGAAATGGATGATAAGGACGGTGTTATTGGATATACGAGTAAGGGTATTTTAAAAGCTTGCACTCATCCAATTTATATAGACAGATTTTACAAAAATTATCAGACACAAAATAGATCTGTTCGACTAGTTTATAAAGAGACTCCAGATGCGCCATGGGAAACATATATTGTCGAAAAAAATATAATTGCCGCGCAGAAATCTATCGTTGATAAATTATCGCTCAAAGGCATAGAAGTTACTTGCGAGAATGCTAGAGCTTTAATCAGCTATTTATCTGATTTCCAAGCGCTAAACAAGACCAATATAGAAATGATAGACACGACATTAAAACTCGGATGGATAAACGATTCATTTGTCCCTTACGATAAAGATTACCAGGTCGAGTGCGCAGAAGGTGCCGAGAACTTTAAAAAGATAGCAGACTCTATCGGCGAAAAAGGAAGTTATATGGAATGGCTAAAGTTAGTGGCCAATATTAGAAAGACTAAACGATTTGAGCCTAGAATCTGTATGGCAGCAGCAGCCGCATCACTTCTAGTTAAAGAGACTAATAGTAATAACTTCGTGGTTAATTTATGGGGTGAATCTGGTAAGGGTAAGACAGTAACAACAAAACTAGTTATATCAATGTTCGCAGATCCTAACGGACCATATCTTTCTAGTTCCAGAAGCACATCTAATGCACACGAAGCAAGAGCAGATTTCTTTAATAACTTTCCAGTAGTAATCGATGATCTAACGCAGATGCTAGAACAGAACAAAGGAAATCACTCAGCGCTAATTTATCAGCTATGTGAAGGTAATAAGGATAGATCTAATATTAAACAAACATTGCAAGATAAAAAGGAATGGAACTCAGCCATCCTAACTAATAGCGAAAAGAGTGTTATCGACAATAGTATGACTGGTGGGGCAATTAACAGAATAGTCGACGTTAGATTAGACAAAGGATACGTATATAAAGATGGTCACGCGGTTATAGAAGTTATCCGAAATAATTACGGTTTCTTTGGAAGTAGATTTGTATCAGTTCTTAAAGATATGGGCTGGGACAAGATAAACGAGATGAAAAACAAAATCGAGGACCAGTTCAAAAATAAGAGCAAAGAACAAAATGATGATAAAGAACAGAAACAGTACCAGGCAATGGCTTTAATAGTTTTAGCTGACCAGTTAATCGAAAAGCACTTCTTTAAGGACGGAATATTATTGGAGCGAGATAAGTGCTATGAGATGGTTAAATCTCAAGAGGAAATCGACGAATATCTCAAATTATATAAGTACGTTTTATCAATGTATTTTATGTATCGTAGTAAATATTTTATCGTTAGAAATCCTCGAGGTGGCGACGATGAAGGACTTTTAGATCCAACTGCGTATCATGGTGAAGTATGGGGTGTAGCTTATGAAGATAAAAACTACGTCGCTATTCACGAACCTATATTTAATAAATGGTGCGAGCAAAAGGAAATAGATCCATCATCATTTAGACAATGGGCTAGAGATAAAGGTGTTTTAGAACACAATAAGGGCTTAAAACAAAATGTGACTGTTGATAATCACACCTGGGTCTGTGTAGCTGTTAAGTTTGACGATGACTGGGATGGATTTATAGACGTAGATAAAATAGACAAAAACGAGCCAGGAATGCAACTTCCATATAGGGATGATTAAAAATTCCTATTATCATTCCCAAAAATTCCTAGTGACTAGGAATTAAAAAAGCCCATAAATAAAGGCTTATAGGCGAAAATTCCCAAATTCCTATTTTTACCGAAGGTATATATATACTTAAAATAATTAGATTAGAAAATGGCTCAAATAGAAACTCACGCGTATAGATACTGTTTTTAGTAGGAATTATAGGAATTATAGGAATTTAATAATAATAATAAATAATAATAATAAGTGTTTATCGGTGTTATAGCCGAAATGAGAAAAATTCCTATTTTGAAACTCGAATAGGAATTAGTAGGAATTTAGGAGGTAGAGAAAATGGATAGATTTGAAGCATCAATGATAGGAGTTAAAGCTAAATATACTGAGGATATAGATTATTTAGTAGCTTGTTTTGAAGAACAAGAAGACGATGATGAAAATATGAAAAATTGCATCATACAGTTTACCGACGGAAAATGCGACGGTGAAAAATCGCTCCCAATTTGTATGAGCAGAGAACATACTGCAAGAATAGTGGAGTTGCTAAAGAAATTCATATCAGAATTTGACGAAGAAATAAAAGATTTATAGAACCAGCAAAAGTTATTAACACTATTAACATTTTTAACAATTATGAAAGGAATTATATATGTTTGGAGCATTTGATTATGTATTACTAATAATACTATTTCTAGCAGCAGTTGGAATGACTGTATGCTACAAGATCTATATAAAACTAACTATAAAAGAGATTAGAACTAGAATTAAGAGCGAAAAAGAAAATCTAGAGCGAAAAATAAATCACGGAATAAGTGAATCGCCAAATTATGATTAAGGCAAAGTAGATGGATTAACCATAGCTGAAAAGATAATTAGCGAGGCATTGCGATGAGATTTTCTACTCGAATAAAAAATGATAGACCGGAGATATGTGCTAGATGTGGATGCACTAAAAGATATCCTAAAGAGTTGGGCTATGTAGAAATTAGTCCCAGTCTTAAATTATCTAGCAAAGGCTATGACGATAGATTTATTAAATTGTGCGATAGGTGTACTAAGAAGTTATATGAGTTTTTAGATATAGAACCATAGCTATTTTGTTAAAGATATATAGTTATTAGTTTAATAAAAACAATATTTTTAGACTATATTAAAGCTTAGTTTAATAAATGAACTATGCACACTATTTGGAACTGATAATAGGTCAGCTCTAACCATATTTAGAACTGGCTTGTTATATAAGGGCTGTAAAGATAGCGAACCCTGGAGTTATGCCGTGACCTTTACAGTCCTAGCTAGTAGATGTAACTCGAAGACTATTATATTAGTTCTAATATTTAGAAGTAATACGAGAATAAAAGATTAACATTCCGTTATTCTCACATCGAATAAAAACAAGTTTTCTTGATTACTCATAAGTAAATCTTATGTACTTATAATCTAAATCTTCTAAAATGTTAGTTCTGTATGATTACAAAAAAGTAACGCATAATTGTTACGAATGATTTTCACGACTAGCTGAATAAAAAGTGGCGGATAGCCATTCCGGACTGTCCGTCACTATAAAAATAAAATTAGGAGGGATTAGTTATGCTTGGAGCAATACCAACTATCAGAGAGTGGCGAGACGAGTGCCAGAAGCATTTAGCAGAATACGGACTAGAATGTGAGAATTGCAAAATTAAAAAAGAATGCAGATCATATCCGAGCAACTGGACTGATGAAGATATAAGAGAATTAGTAATTAAGTTAAGTAGTGGAGGTAACAACAATGAGCAAAGAAGAGATTAGGAAAGAGTTATGGAACAAAGGCATTAAATGTGAGTTGGATAAAGGAATGATAAATATTTATCTAGACAACTACAATGATAAGACTGTTAAAGAAACTCGCAAGATGATGAAAGAATATCCTTGCTCTTATGCAATTAAGCCAATGCCTAAAAAGAAAATAGATGATGCTAATAGAATAGTCAGGACCAATAATTATGTCGAGAGTTAATCCATGTAAGGGATGTGAAGAGCGAACTCCAGAGTGTCATGCAAGCTGTAAGAAATATTCAGACTGGAGCGAGGAGCGAGCGAAGGAAAGAGCTAAGAATAAATATAGTCGCAATACTAGATCTGATGCAACACATAAGAAACAATGGCGCGACTTATATAAATATAAGCGAGGTACTTAATGAGCAATTTTAAGAAAGATAAAGGCAAAGTTATATTTCTGGATAGTGTGAAATTCACAGAAGAAGAGATTAAGTCGGATGAGGTTATCGAGAGTGAATACGAGAATATAGCTAACGTATTAGATGATTCGGTTTCTATCGAGATAGAATCCTCAGGACTAAGCGAAGAAATTATTAAGGTTGTAATAGAGCATGAGAAAGAGGCTATTAAATATTTTGAGAACGAGATAGAGGTCTTAAAAGAGTTGTTTAAGAAATATGATCTAAACAAAAAAGAAAAAGAGACTTTAAGGGGTTGTATTCTAAATTATGCTTACGGAATAGAAAAACATAAAAAAGGATTAGATGATTTGCAAGGACAAAGAAAAAAGATATTAAGTTAGGAGCGAGCCAATGGATCAACAAGAGTTTTCAACTGAAGAAACAATAAAAGAATTAAAAGCAATTAAGAAAGCGCTAATTGAGGATGTTAAGACTTATACGAATAGGATAGACGAAATAATTAGTAATTTAGAAAAGAGAACCAATGATAAAAATAATTGATAAAGCAATTAAAAATATAGAGGCTAGATTATTTGTTAAGAGACTAAAAAAGAGCGGACTAAATGATAAGGCCGTTGAAATACTAGCCGATGCTATTAGAAAAACAATAAAGGGAGCAAGTAAGGGTAATGAAACAATTAACGATAGATGAGATAGAGGTTGAGAATAATATTCCTAAGAAGAAATATAGGCGATGCAAATATTGCCAGGACTGGAATATGCTCAGCTTACATGAGCAACCGCACGAAGGATATGGAATACTCGGTGTATGCGATTATTTTACCGGAAGGGACAAAGGAAGAATTCACGAGTCAGATGCTTTAAGTTGCTGTCCTAATTTTAGGGAATGGGAAGAAGAACCAGAATGGCGCAAATCGTTATTTGCTGAAAAGGACGAGAGCGGATATGGAAAGTTAGCGCAGTACCAGGAACGAATAGCTAGTGACTGGTTAGATGAAGAAGACAATATGTAAAGTATGACCGAATGGAAATCTCGGAGGTGTGAAGAAGAGTGATAGATTACTACGAACACAAAGGAAGATGGCTAAAGCAGAAAAAAGGTAATTTTCTAGGCTATAAGCATTGGGACTTATACGAAGGCAAAATCGGTAATGTAAACTGGGACCTGCACTCAACACTAACCGAGCCGATAGAAACCGAAGAAGAAGCCAAAGAACAGATAGAGTATACGATTAAAATATTAAAGTTAGGGAGTGATGAAGAGTGAGTATTACTAATCGAAAAGAATTAAGAGATTGGTTTGACATGGAGCTTGAAGTTATAAATATTGAGCAAGTTCCTAAAAAACAGTCTCCATTCGGAAATAGTTATTTTATCTTAAAACCAAAAGATGTCGAGGCACTAAAGAGGGGGGAAAGTTTTGTGTGACTTAGATGAATACGGAACTTTCATAATGTTAGATCCAGCATATCGCAAAGAGTTAAGAGATAAAGAAATTTTAAAAGAGATGGCGCAAAGAGAAGGTGAGGCTCTCGAGAAAATACATAACGATATAGATAAAGCTGTGGATGAAATGCCGCCTAGTGTGAGAAAAGCAATTTTAGATAAAACGCAAGGATTGATAAAAGATGCAGTTAATGCGTTAGAAAATAAAGACAGCGAGGAATAATTAATGAACCAACAAACAAAATGGCGACTAATATATTACGGAGGAATATTGGTTTGTTTAATATTATTAGCAATATTCAGTTAGGAGGGAAAGATGCGAGTTTGTGATAGATGTAAAAATAGAATACCAGATGATGGTGTGGATTGTTCTTATAAAGTGAAAATAACTTATAAGCCTGAGCCTATTGGAGGCTATCAAGTTAAAGAACAAGTCACGACAGAATATGAATTGTGCGTTGAGTGTTCAAGAAAAGTAAGAGATAAATTATATGAATATATAAGTATAAATAAAGAGGGGTAATAATAAATGATTCACGAACTAAAAATCAAACAACAGTATGCAGATAGAATATTTGATGGTGTTAAAAATTTTGAAATAAGAAAAAACGATAGAGATTATCAAGTCGGCGATATTATTATATTTAAAGTATTAGATAATAGATATGTTTATGAGTACATAAATAGTTCTCATCCACTCACAGATACGGGTTGGAAAATAATATATATTCACACAGGACTAGGAATGAAAGATGATTATGTGGTTTTAGGAATTAAACGAATGGAAATAGTGACTAATTTATGCAAAGGAAGTGATGAAGATGACAATTCACCAACCAATGTATGATTTAGATCAGCAAGTGCTAAATGAATTATATACAACCTGGATAGTAGCTGGAATATTTATT
>CAMVRH010000018.1 GCA_947169835.1 uncultured Lachnospira sp.
GCAATATACTTCAATTTCTGTTTTGCTTTTCGGAAGAACTAGTGTTTTTAACTTGCCATTTTTACAGAACAAAAAGTTTAGCTTTTTATTATTTTTTAGATTAAGCCTAGATAGTTTTTTGTTTTTACTACAATCTAATCTTTTTAGTTTTTTATTCTTTTTTAGATTGATGGATTTAATTGGAATATTATAAATATCTAATTCTTCTAGTTTTTTATTCTTCTTCAAATTAATAGTTTTTAATGGAGTATGATATATAGATAACTCTTTTAGTTTTTTATTCTTTTTCAGATTTAATTTTTTTATTTTGGTTTTATAAAAAAATAACTCCTTTAACTCAATATTTTGTTTTAAATCTATTTTTTTTATATTTTTTAAATTTAATTCTAAACACTTTAATTTTTTATTCTTGCTCAAATCTAGTTTGCTTACCAATCCATAATTAATAATTAAATATTTAAGTTTTCGATTATTACTAACATCTAATGTCTTGAGAATCTTACTAGAAATACAAATATAAGTAAGATTAATATTTTTTGATATATCTAAGACGTCTAGTTTATTTGAATTTATTGTTATATCCTTTAGATTGGGTAATTTTGAAGTGTCTATTTTTTTTAAGTCTGAACAATCACAATCAATTTCATTTACATTATTACATCCCTCAAAGTTTAATGAATCAAGTCTTTTGGGGTCAAAAATAACTGCCTCTTTCATTTTTGGGGAGTTCTTAAATAGGAGACTATTGTATTTTCCCCTTAAAACACCAAGACCTTCTTTTGATGTATGGTTTTCTATAATAACATTACTAACTCCTTTTGATGCCCATATTTCATATACATTCATATTTTTAAATGTAATATTAGTAATTTGGCATTTTTTAAAGTAAAAGTTTAATGCTCGTTTAGAGGAACTACCTACAATAGTAATATTTTTTGATTTTGTATTATAAATATTTATATCATCAACCTTGCAGTTATCAATTAATAATTCTAGCCCTTTAAAATTAACCACACCAGTTAAATCCAAACTTACTATCTCCTCTGTTAATTTTCCATTTTTTATTGTAAATTGCTTTTTTAAAGAATTCCTGAAGTTGGTATCAGGAAAGTTTTTTTCATTAACTTCTACGCTTTTGATTTTTCCTTTAGTTTTTAAACTAAACCCCAAAGGAAAACTAAATGTTAATGTGATTATTAATAGTACTGCTAATAGTTTTTTCATATTCTTTCTCCTTTAACTGACTAGTATTATAACACACTAACTGTAAGAAAGTGATAACTCAGTTAACTCTCTGCAGGTAGAGCGTAGGTAACCTGTAGGCAACCTGTAGGTAATTTGTAGGTAACTATCTCAAGCTAATCATTTATTCAAACAATAAAAAAAGCCGAAACCCTTTATGTATAAGGGTTTCGGCATATTGTTTTTATTTTATACAACGCCCTGGCTGAGCATAGCCTCTGCTACTTTCTCAAAGCCTGCGATGTTAGCGCCCATTACATAGTCGCCTTCATGACCGTACTTCTTAGCAGCTTCGCTAATGTTTTTGTAAATGTTTGCCATGATTCCTTGAAGTTTTGAGTCAACTTCTTCGAATGTCCATGACAATCTCTCTGAGTTCTGTGACATTTCAAGAGCTGATGTTGCAACACCACCTGCGTTAGCAGCCTTACCACCGATGAACCATACATCGTTTTCCTGTAAGTACTTTGTAGCTTCAAGTGTTGTAGGCATGTTAGCACCTTCACAAACTGCTTTACATCCGTTTGCAACTAACTGCTTAGCATCTTCAATATCTAACTCGTTTTGAGTAGCACATGGAAGAGCTACATCACACTTAATCTGCCATACTCCACGACCTTCGTGGTACTCTGCTGATGGACGAGCCTCAGCATAAGCTGTAAGTCTTTCTCTCTTAACTTCTTTTACTTCTTTTAGAAGTTCTACATCGATTCCTTCTGGGTCATAAATCCAACCAGTTGAATCTGAACATGTAACAACCTTAGCTCCTAGCTGCTGAGCTTTCTGTGTAGCATAGATTGCTACGTTACCAGCACCTGAGATAACTACTGTCTTTCCATCTAGTGAATCACCGTGATCTTTGAATAGCTCGTTAGTGATGTATAGAAGACCATATCCTGTAGCTTCTGTTCTAGCTAAAGAACCACCATATGTAAGTCCCTTACCTGTTAGAACTCCTTCAAATTTGTTTGTTAACTTCTTATACTGTCCAAACATATAACCGATTTCTCTAGCACCTGTTCCGATATCACCGGCAGGAACGTCTGTATCAGCACCGATATGTCTGTAAAGTTCTGACATAAAGCTCTGGCAGAATGCCATAACTTCTCTATCTGATTTACCCTTAGGATCGAAATCAGAACCACCTTTACCACCACCGATTGGAAGTGATGTTAGTGAGTTCTTAAAGATCTGCTCGAAACCTAAGAACTTGATAATTCCAATGTTTACTGATGGGTGAAGTCTGAGACCTCCCTTGTAAGGTCCAATAGCTGAGTTGAACTCAACTCTGTATCCAGTGTTAACCTGAACGTTACCTTCATCATCTACCCAAGGTACTCTAAACTTAACTTGTCTCTCTGGCTCGCAGATTCTTTCAAGTAAAGCTTCTTTTTTGTATAATTCTTCGTTAGCATCAATAACAGGTCTTAAAGAATCTAATACTTCTTCTGCTGCCTGTAAAAATTCTGGTTCGCTAGCGTTCTTCTCTTTTAACTTAGCTAGCACTTCATCAACATATGACATAATATAACCTCCCTATGTATATATGAATTAGCAACTTCCTCACAACTAATTCAAGTTATCTACTCTCGTTGCGAAAAGCGTATACTCCGCAACAACTTCCAACATTATACTTGCAAACCTTAATTTTTTCAACAAAAAAGTGTCTTTATCTTCATTTTTTTAAGTATATTAAGTGCGAACTTAATAATATTAAGTAAAACTTGCTATTTAGCGCTTTATCAAGTAAAATTATTACTGTTGTGGCTCCATATTATATGGAGAGATCGTATGAAAACTAAATAATTCCTGGAGAGGAATCCAAATATACTACTATTATTTTTAGGAGTATTATATGAATTCAGCAAATTTAACAATTCTAATCACTATCGTTTGTTATATGCTAATGACTATAATCGTAGGTTTGTATTTTTCTAATAAGAATAAAAATACAGGCGACTTTTATTTGGGAGGAAGAAAGTTAGGACCTTTTGTAACAGCTATGAGTGCTGAAGCCTCAGATATGAGTGCTTGGCTTCTAATGGGACTTCCTGGTGTAGCATATATTTCAGGATGTGGAGAGGCTGTTTGGACAGTTATCGGATTGGGAGTTGGTACATATATCAACTGGTTAATCGTAGCCAAACGTTTGAGACTATACTCAAACAAGATTGGTGCTATTACTATCCCGGATTTCTTCGCCAACAGATTCAGAGACAAATATGCACTTAAACTTATCTCTGCTTTAATCATTATCATTTTCTTTGTACCATACACTGGTTCAGGATTTGCAGCATGTGGTAAGTTGTTTAAATCATTATTTGGCGTGGACTACCATGCAGCGATGATTATAAGTGCCGCTGTTATTATCATCTATACAACATTAGGTGGTTTCTTAGCAGCTTCTACTACTGACTTTGTTCAGGGTATCATTATGACAACAGCATTAGTTGCTATCGTTTTGTTTGGCGTTCACGAAATGCACGGCGAAGCAAACATTTATCATTCAGTTAAAGATATCCCAGGATATTTAAGTTTAACTCATATAACTGCAGATATGAAAAAGGCCGGCATAGGATCAGCTGGTGGATTTGGAATAATTGCCATCATTTCTACTCTAGCTTGGGGACTTGGTTACTTCGGTATGCCTCACGTGCTACTTAGATTTATGGCTATCAAAGATCCAAAGAAACTTAAGACTTCAAGAAGATTCGCAAGTGTTTGGGTATTTGTCTCAATGTTTATAGCAATCTTTATTGGTATCACAGGTCTTGCAATGTCAATCGCAGGAAAGATTGATTTCCTAGGAGCTGACGGTTCTGAAACTATTATCGTTGTGATTGCTAACTTGATGAGTAAATACGGTATCTTCTTTGCTATTGTAGCTGGTATAGTTTTAGCAGGTATCCTTGCTTCTACTATGTCTACTTCAGACTCACAACTACTTGCCGCTTCATCTAGTGTCTCAGAGAATATTCTAGATGGTGTGTTCGGCATTAAGTTGACTGAGGCAAAGAAAATGCTTATCGCAAGAGTAGCCGTTATCTGTATTGCAGTTATCGGTGTTATTATTGCTTGGGATCCAAACAGTAGCGTATTCGAAATTGTATCATTCGCCTGGGGCGGATTTGGCGCTACATTTGGACCAGTAATGCTAGTATCACTATTCTGGAAGAGATCAAACAAATACGGTTGTATCGCCGGCATGGTTGTTGGTGCTATTACAATCTTCGTATGGAAGTTCTTAGTTAGACCTAATGTTCCAGCATTAGACTTCTACGAATTACTTCCAGCTTTCATCCTAGCACTACTAACTATCATCATAGTAAGTATCGCAACACCTAAACCAGAGAAGGCTATCGTGGATGAATTCAATAGTGTTAAAAAAGAAATGCATGCTAAATAAATCATAACAATAGAAAAGAGATGTCCATTTCGGACATCTCTTTTTTTATTATCTATTTTACTTTATAAAACTTATCTACTCTATTTTCCACATCATGTAAGTCATTGTACTGTGCTATATGATAATCATTCAATCGCTTATAGTATTTAGACTTCTTATCAGTCGCCATAAATGATTTGCCATTCTTATCCAGGCATCCATAAAGTGAAACTACCGGAACATCTTTCATTATGTCACTAGCCATCTGTTGGTAACCTGACATCCCAAGCCCTGCTGTCTTTAGAACTAATTCCTCTAGGAAGTTAGAACTAATATCATATCCTTGCTTTTCTTCTATATCAAAGTTTGCCCACAAGTAATATGAAGAAATACGTTTTCTCTGGTCATATGGTATTTGTTTTAATTTAAATGTCTTATCAATATCTGTAAAGAAAGAATCCTCTAGCTTAGGCTGATGATCACCAAAGAACAATACTACAGTCTTCTCATCTACTTTCTTGAAATAGTTAATTAGCTTCTTCGCCGAAGCATCCGAATGACTAATCAAATTCATATATTCATTTGCTTCTTTTAGCGAACCTTTATATCCAAGTTTATAATCGCCTAAATCTTTTCCACTAAGGAAAGGACTGTGGTTTTGCATTGTAACGTTATACATAAAGTATGGCTTCTTGCTAGTCTTTCTGTACTTCTTAAACTTTTCTATTACTTTTTCCACATCTGCATTGTCCGAGATAAATGTTCCACAAATCTCTGGGTCTTTGCCGAAGTCTTCCATTCCGTAGAAAGCATCAAAGCCAAAGTACTTGTATACTTTATCTCTGTTATAGTCTTCTTTTATAAACGGATGAACCGCTTCTGCTTTGCCGATGCCCTGCTCTTTCAAGTTAGAAGCAAGCGATTCCATAGGCTCATGAATAAATGTAGTATATGAAGTAACGCCGTATGGTTCAAATGTCATAGTGTTTGAAGTTAGCGATTCAAACTCTGTCGAAACTGTTCCGCCGCCAAAGACAGGTGTGAACAATCTACCTGAAATAGTATTGTCCTTCAAAGAATGTAAGAAAGGAAGATTATCCTTATTAATGTTCAAATCACAAAGCATACTGTAATCTGTGAATGCTTCATTCATCACTACAATAACATTTGGTGTGTCACTATTTGTAGCTTTTGTACCCGGATATTTTTTTGCGAAGCCTTCTACTTTTGCTTTTGAGTAACCTGCCGGCTTATCGACTTTTATATCCTTAATACTCTTTAAAAATGAAATATAAAAACCGTTTGTTCTATAAGTTACTTGTGGTCTGTAGTATTTAACTTTTATCAACTTATCATAGTGATCTGAATTCCAAATCCTTGTATAGCCAATCAAAATTAGCACAACTGCAAGTAGTGCTGCCACGACACGTAGCCACCAAAACTTAATCGGATTCCTATCTAGCTTTAATGCCCAAAGTGCAATAATAATTGCCATCATTGTGACAATAATCATTCTGAACACAAACACATACTTATATCCGCCCGCTACGCTAAGGCCTGTGTCTGCTGTTGTAAAGTCTACTGCTATAAATGCAGTACCTCTAAACTCTGTCACAAAGTAATTCACTACGCAAATGATATATGCCATAACATCTAGCACTATAATAGATATCTTAAAACTATTAGTGATTGCGTAAAGAATCAAGAAAAAAGTAACTAGAATAAGCATGTTAAAAACAAAATGGATAAATCTCATATGAATGAAATATCCAAATATAACATCCATAGATCCTGTTGCGACAGAAAACTGAGTGTTAATAAAAATCATAAACACTGATAGTGCGCTGATTACTAATGTCGAGGTAACACTGCTCTTCTTTGTCTTCCCAAAATCGATATTTACAAATAATGAAAAAATGCCAAACAACCAAACCAAAACCATAATTATGATTCTAGAAACTTCAAATTTTGGTTCTCCTGTTTTATATGACAATCCCCAATCATAATAATACTTTTGAACAAAGAAATTTATCAAATAATAAGTAAACAATAGCGCTACCGCTACTTTTATTCCAAAGTATATTTTCCCTTTTTTAGTTGTGAGATCTTGTTTAAAATACTTAACCATTTTGTTCTCCATTTACTTATAAAAGGAATTGCATTAAGCAATTCCTTTTAATGTTTTTTATTCTGAATCACTTCCGCCTGACATATCCTGGTACTGTGTTTTGGCTTCGTCATAATAATCGGAACCTTCGTAGTTGTCTGCTATTTCCTTGAACCACTTCTTAGCGTTCTCATTATCACCGTTGTGCTTGTAAGCCCAAGCCAAATAGTACATAGCTTCAGTATTAGACTTATCCACCTTCAAGCACTTATTAAACTGCTTGATAGCTTCATTGTAGTCGTTTGTATTCATGGCTTCCATTCCAGCATCATATGCGCTACCAGAAATCTTGCCTGACATCTTCTTACTCATCTTCTTGTATACACTATCAAACGCCTCAGAGTTCATCTTCATGTCAGCATCTACTTTGCCTAGTGACTTTGCAGCGGCATCGTAGTCTTCCTGTAAATAGTAATCTACTGCCTCTAGCAAATAGTTGTAGTTATCTGCGATAGTGTTATCTGAATCTGTAAACTTCGCAAGTTTTGAGTTTAGATTATTTTTCTCTTTTTCAAGAGATTTAACTTTATCTTGCAATTCACCCATCGATGTATTTTTGACAGCCATCTTTTTATTGTAGTCTACCTTGGCTTCATTCACTGTGTCAGTGACATGTGCCATCTTAGCAGGTGTAACAACAAAATAGATAAGAGCTGCACCTAGCAAAATACCAATGATTACATACAAGATACTTTGAGCGCCAGTAATCGTTTCTCTGAAACTCTTTTGTGGCATAATGACATCATCACCACTAAGGTATGGTCTATCCACCATTGTACCTTTGAGCTTTCTTCTGCGGTTCATTCTATTCTCAGGATCGTTCTTGCGCTCCTCTTCCATATACATGTTAACTTCTCTTAAGTAATAGATACTTAGAGGGTTACACTTATCAATCTTTAATGATTTAAGGATTGTTCTCTTAGCTCTCTCGTACTGACCATTCTTCATATAAAGCAAGCACAAAAGTTGCGAAGCCTTAATGAATTTAGGGTTCTGGTTTAGAACTTTCTTTAGCTGAATGATAGCCATATCATCTGTGCCTTCATTCGCATATTCTAAAGCAATGTTAAACTTCTTAATTGTGTGGTTAAGTTCATCCACCTTTGCTCTATCTTGTTCTATAGCAACCAAATATTTATCTGCTGGGTTGTTATCAGGCTGAATATTAGTACTCATAACCCACTCTGAGAAGGCTTGAACAGTTTCACCCATCTCAAAGTAAACTAAGCCTAAAAGGTTTCTAGCATCAACGTTACGCTTATTAAGCTTAACACTACGTCTAAGCATATCAGCGGCGCCCGCCAAATCCCTATTCTTTGCCTTAGTAATACCAGCGTTATAGTAAGTATTTGAAAGCTTTACTATCTTTTTATACACACTGACATCCATACCACAATGACTACAGTAATCGCTATTGGTAAGAATGTTTCCGCAATTATAACAAATCATTTATTTGTCTCCCTTTAACTCTCCTACCATTTCGCTCATCACGTCTGTGATATCAGAAATGTTGTTGTTGTAAATAGCATCTTCTGCTTCTTCAATTTCCAAACTTGGATGGAATTTTTTGATTTCCTCATCGAAATTAATCATTTCATTCTCCTCTCATCATCAAATGATACTTTTGATATTTTACCATAAAATCGGTTGAATTTCTTACTTTTTGAAATTCTTAAGTTGAGTTTCAACTTGCTCTTTCATCTGCTCGTATTTAGCTTTCTTTTCTTTCTCTTCGTTAATCTTTGCCTCTGGAGCTTTTGATACGAAGTTCTCGTTTGAAAGCATTCCATTTACACGAGCAAGTTCCTTATCAAGTCTTTCAACTTCTTTTTCAAGTCTCTCAATTTCTTTATCTATATCTACCAATTCCGCAAATGGAATGTAAATATTAGCATTTGGAATAACTACTGAAACTGCGCTGTCATCTATGCCAGTCTTATCTTCCTGAATAATAACTTCGCTAGCATATCCGAGTGTTGCAAAGAACACTTCACCCTTCTTGAAGATGTCTCTAATATTTGCATCTTCAGAAACAACGAATACTGTTGCCTTCTTCGAAGGTGGTACATTCATCTCACTACGAACATTTCTGATTGCTCTTACAGTTTCTTTTATAGTCTCTACTGCTTCCTCTTCCTCGGCAAAGTCATATTCATCGCTGAATTCTGGCCAGTCAGAAATCATAATTGATTCTTCCTTATCCTGTAGATTACAGAAAATCTCTTCAGTGATAAATGGCATATATGGATGAAGAAGTTTTAGTGAGTCGATTAAAACTTTTTGCAAAGTCCATAGTGCTGCGTACTTAGTTTCATCGTCGTCATTGTATAGTCTAGGTTTAACCATCTCGATGTACCAGTCACAGAATTCTTCCCAGATGAAGTTGTAAATCTTATCTGCTGCAATACCTATTTCATATTTGTCTAGGTTTTCAGTAACATCTTTTGCTACTTTGTTCGCCTTTGATAAAATCCATTTATCTGCATCTGTAAAGTTGTCCGGTTTCTTATCAAGATCAATACCATCTTCTGGCATATTCATCTGGATAAATCTAGATGCGTTCCAAACTTTGTTTGCAAAGTTTCTTGATGCCTCTACTCTTTCCATATAGAAACGCATATCGTTTCCTGGAGCATTACCTGTAATCAAAGTAAATCTAAGAGCATCTGCACCGTACTCTTCTATAATCTCAAGCGGATCGATTCCGTTTCCAAGAGACTTACTCATCTTACGTCCCTGGGAATCACGAACCAAACCGTGAATCAATACTTTCTTAAATGGGACCTGACCTGTGTGCTCAATTCCAGAGAACATCATTCTGATTACCCAGAAAAGAATAATGTCATATCCAGTAACCAAAACATCTGTTGGATAGAAGTATTTTAGTTCTGGAGTTTCCTCTGGCCAACCAAGTACACTAAATGGCCACAACGCTGATGAGAACCATGTATCAAGTGTATCTGGATCTTGTCTCATTGGCTTTCCACACTTAGGACATACTGGATTGTCATCTTTTGTAACAACCATCTCTCCACAGTCATCACAGTAGAATGCTGGGATTCTGTGTCCCCACCAAAGTTGTCTAGAAATACACCAATCCTTGATGTTCTCTAGCCAATGGAAATATGTCTTGTCAAAGTGTTTTGGAATAAACTCTGTCTCACCATTCTTTACAGCCTCAATAGCTGGTTTTGCTAGCTCATCCATGTGAACGAACCACTGCAAAGAAACTCTAGGCTCGATTGTGGTGTGACATCTATAACATGTTCCAACGTTGTGAACGTGGTCTTCTATTTTTACTAATGCACCCTCTGCTTCTAGGTCTTTGACGATGGCATCACGTGCCTCAAATCTGTCCATTCCAGCATACTTAGGGAAGTCCTCAGTAATCTTTGCATCGTCTGTCATACAGTTAACGATTGGTAGGTCATGTCTTTGTCCTACTTCAAAGTCGTTAGGGTCGTGTGCTGGAGTAATCTTAACTACACCAGTACCAAATTCCATATCTACATAGTCATCTGCCACGATAGGAATTTCTTTATTAACTAGTGGAAGGATAACTGTCTTTCCAACTAGGTCTTTGTATCTGTCATCTGCTGGATTTACTGCTACTGCTGTATCGCCAAGCATTGTCTCTGGACGAGTAGTTGCTAGTTCAACGTATCCACTGCCGTCAGTCAACTTATAGCGTAGGTGCCAGAACTTACCTGGTTGCTCTTCGTACTCTACTTCTGCATCAGAGATAGATGTAAGACATTTTGGACACCAGTTGATGATTCTCTCACCTCGATAAATTGCGCCCTTGTCAAAGAGTTTTACGAAAACATCTTTAACAGCATGTGAACATCCTTCGTCCAATGTAAATCTCTCACGCTCCCAGTCGAGTGATGAACCCATCTTCTTAAGCTGTGAAACAATCTTTCCACCGTACTGCTTCTTCCAATCCCAAGCACGCTCTAAAAATCCATCTCTTCCGATGTCTTCTTTAGTGACGCCCTCTTCTCTCATCTTCTCAACAATCTTTGCCTCAGTGGCAATAGATGCGTGGTCTGTTCCTGGAACCCAAAGCGCCTCGTAACCTTGCATTCTCTTAAATCTAATTAAGATATCCTGCAATGTGTTATCAAGTGCGTGTCCCATATGAAGTTGACCTGTGATGTTTGGAGGTGGGATTACGATTGTAAATGGTTCTTTGTCTTCATTTACTTCTGCGTGGAAGTATCCCTTATCCATCCACTTCTCATATAGTCTGTCCTCAATCTCTTGAGGATTATAATTCTTCTCAAATTCTTTCATTTTAACTGTTAACCTCTACTATGTATTCTTTCTTGCATTTCTGTATGTATTTATTCTCTTTAGTCTTAGACCAATTTTTCTTAATGCGTTTTTTCTTTGATTCTAGTCCCT
>CAMVRH010000019.1 GCA_947169835.1 uncultured Lachnospira sp.
ACTTTATCTAAGTCCTGGTCAAAGGCCTTGCAAAGCATCTTCGCATTTGAAACACCAATATGCGGAATTCCAAGTCCATATAAAACTGCTGCTGGCTCAGCCTTTCTAGAAGCCTCAACCGATGCGACGATATTGTCATAAGACTTCTCGCCGAAGCCCTCCATAGTTACAATCTCATCTTTATATTTGTCTAAGTGATAAATGTCTGCAAACTCATGTATAAATCCTGCATCCACAAACTTCTCCAAAGTCTCCTCGCTCAAGCCCTCAATGTTTAGAGCATTCCTTGTCACAAACAAAGTAAACTTCTTAATGTTCTTTGCCGGACAGTTTGGATTTACACAGTGCAAAGTCTTAACGCCAAGTTCATTTTTAATCTCAGTCTTTTCACCGCACACTGGACAAACATCTGGAATCTCTATAGTTCCACTCTTTGTCTTATTCTCTGCAATCTGCGGAATAATCATATTGGCTTTGTAAACTTCTATTTCATCGCCCACGCCCAATTCCAGCTCTTCCACAATACTCACATTGTGAACCGAGGCTCTACTTACTGTAGTTCCCTCTAATTCCACTGGGTCAAATACCGCAACTGGATTAATCAGTCCAGTTCTGCTCGCACTCCACTCAATATATTTAAGCTTAGTGCTCGCTATTTCATCTTGCCACTTAAACGCGATTCCATTTCTAGGGAACTTCGCCGTAGTTCCAAGTGACAATCCATATTCGATATCGTCAAATACCAAGACCAATCCATCTGATGGATAATCGTATGTCTTTATAGCCTCTGCAAAGTAATTGACATTCTCCTGCATATTGGAAGCATTTGACATCTTTCTCTCGACTGTCTCAAAGCCCTGCTCATCTAGCCAATTTAGTTGCTCGTTAACTGAGTTTGTAAAATCATCATCACTCTCTATCAGAGCGAACGCAATAAATCTAACATTTCTCTCTGCTGTCACACTGCTATCTAACTGACGCACAGATCCAGAGCATAGGTTTCTTGGATTCTTGTACTTCGAATCCGCATCCTCTATAGTCTTATTAATTTCTTCAAAGTCGCTATACTTAATTACAGCCTCGCCTCGAAGAACCAATCTTCCTTTATACGGAATAGAAACTGGCACATTCTTAAAAGTTTTGGCATTAGCAGTTACTACTTCGCCCACTGTACCGTTTCCTCTAGTTACAGCCTTCTCCAAAGTTCCATTGTTATATGTAAGAACTATCGTTAATCCATCTAACTTCCAAGAAAGTACGGCTTCTTTGTCGCCGACAAAGGAAACTAACTCATCCACTTCCTTAGTCTTATCTAGACTAAGCATTGGTGATGCGTGCTTTTCCTTAGGAAGTTCGCTTAACACTTCATAACCTACATTTACAGTTGGACTGTTAGCCAAAACTATGCCTGTCTCTTTTTCAAGGCTCACTAATTCATCGTAAAGCTGATCGTACTCGAAGTTTGTCATAATTTCTTTGGCATCTTGGTAGTACGCTTTACTTGCCTTGTTTAGTATTTCGACTAATTCTTTTATCCTTTTACTTTTGTCCATCTGTATCTCCATTTGAATCTTTTATCTGATTCAATAATTCTTCCACTTCCATATCAGTTAGGTTTCTATACTTACCCATTCCTAGGTTTCCAAGTTCAATATTCATTATACGAACTCTCTGCAACTTGTTTACATTGTACCCAAGTGCTTTACACATACGTCTAATCTGTCTATTTAGCCCCTGCGTCAAAACAATATTAAACTCATGTTTCTTTGTCTTTTTAACTTCGCAAGGTCTAGTCTTTACTCCATCGAGTATTGTAACTCCGCTAGACATAGCCTCAATAAACTCGCCAGTTATCTCTTTGTCTACAGTCACTACATATTCCTTCTCGTGGAAGTTTGATGCCTTAAGTATTCCGTTTACTATTGAGCCATCATTTGTAAGAAGTATTAAACCTCTTGAGTTTTTATCTAAGCGACCTATTGGGTAAATTCTTTTTTCATATCCAATGTAGTCGATAATGTTATCTGGGTTGTCTTTTTGTGCGGTACACTCCACACCTTCTGGCTTATTAAAAGCGATGATAATTTGCTCTTCCTCTCTAGAGACTTCTTTACCCTTAACTTTTACTACATCAGTATCAGTTACTTTGTCGCCCAAGACTGCTATGCAATCATTAATTGTAATCTCGCCAGCCTCCGTCAACCTGTCAGCCTCTCTTCTAGAGCAAACTCCAGCATCGCTTAAAAATTTGTTAAGCCTAACTTCCTTATTTTCACTTTTTTCTTTGTATCTTTTCATCATTATCTCCCGACAATAAATAAAAAGGTGCCAGATATCCTCTGGCACCAATAAATTCTTATTTCTTTTTAGTTGGAGCTTGTGTAGCTTTTTGACTACTTGCTTTAAGCTTATTAATAAAGTCCTTCAAATATCTGTCTGATTCACAAGCTTCGTTTAACTCTTTCTCTACATCATTCTTCAATGCCACTACATCATCATCTTTAGATACTTCAGCAATATACTTTGCTATATCACTGTTACTCTTAATACCGTTGTGAACATAAACATTACCTGTCTTTGAATCTACAATAACATATAAAGTCTGCAACGATGGAGCCGCTGTAGCAATATTCTTAAACTTAGTTTGAGAATATGCATAAACCACGTATGTATTTGGCTTCAAACCGTTCTTTGTGTAACATTCAATGTCAGAGTAAGAAACGATGTAATCCTTATATCCAATCTCGCTCTCGTCAATAGCACCCATATTATCCACATAACGAGCTAACTCCTGGTGACGTTTAGCAGGATCCTTTATAAGGAATGCTCTCAAATAGTGCGAAACCACATCCGAAATTTCTGGATATTTCTCGTCCTGCAAAGCATTTTCAGATGCTTCACGAGTTGAGTTGCTGTTAGATTTACCAACAAAATGCACTATCATAAAAATAACGCAACCTACTAGCACTAATGCAACAATGGCTGCAATTACCATATCGATACGAATCTTCGATTTTTTCTTTTTTCTTCTTGGTTTTTCAACATCTGGAAGAATCTTCGCTTCTGGTTCGCTCTCTACTTCTTTAAGCAGCGCTTCCAATTCTTCACTAGATAGTTTTCTTTCTTGATTATCCATAGGTTTCTCCCTTAAATTAATCCCTACTATAATAACAAAAAAAGGGCTAAAATTCAACAAATTGGGCTTCTTGATAATCGTATATTTTTACGATAAAATTGTGTCAATTGTACCTGTAGTCTAATGGATAGAACGTCGGCCTCCGGAGCCGGAAATACAGGTTCAACTCCTGTCAGGTACATAAGAGAAGACACAAAACGAACTTATTTATCAGTTCATAATGTGTCTTCTTTTTACACTTCTTCTATTACAACCTCATCCAATTTTCTACTGTATGAGTAAATTTTGTTGGACAATATCTCTACACTATCCAAACTGTTTTTATTAACATCATTTAGTATTTCATTTAATCTTTTGGCGCTGCCGCTTTTCTTTGGAACCAAAAGCACTTCATGAATAGAGCTTGGAATAATAAATAGATCCAATCCCTTTTCCTCGGCAAAGTCCTTTAATACATTGGGATACATCATGCAAACCGCACCATTTGTCTTGATATCGTTCGTCAAAATAAACATTTCCATCGGCTTTTGTCTCTCGACTTTATCTATCTCTTCATTAACCATCTCTTCCACTTCTTCTTTGGTCTTTCCACCATATTCCACATCTTCCGCCAATATGTCAGTGCTTCCTGTAATTCTCTCAATAATCATATCCTTTATGACATCTTTCATCCTAAGAATCTCGGGCTTCCTTTTCTCCAAAGTGTTAGCATAGGCCTTTTTATATAATTCCTCTTCGTTTATCCCCCAGTGTTTTAAGTGGTCATTGTGTATCAATACTGTAGCTGAACACTCGTCTGACGAAACAGCAACATAGTATACAATCCCCAAATCTAAATACGCTCTCCACGGAACATCTTTAAGCAGTTTTTCATTCATTTCCTGATTAACTAGTTTGAGAAAAATTTGATCTTGTACTTTGTCGTAGTCTGTAAAATCTTCAATATCTATTTCATCTTGAAAACGCGCCAACCCTCGTTTGTACGTTTCAATGATTTCTTCGCAAATATCATCTAACAATCTTCCCTCTCTGTAATCCTCGTAAAACTCACTCAAGTATATAGTGGGAGTTGCTTTTTCATCTTTCACCACAAAGCTAAGCGCTTTTCTTCTTACACCGTTATTCTTAACTACATTTCTAACAGTAACTATACATCCAGGAATATCCTCCTGAATCAAATCCTCTACTCTCTCACGGACATCCTCCGTAAAATCTTCATAATACATATTTTTCGACTCAAAGCCATATGCAACTTATGATATATACCGACTTACACATTATACTGTGTGACTAATTGTTTTTCAATAGTAAAAACAAAGTTTTCCACAAAAAATAAAAGCCAGTTGGATTTCCAACTGACTTAAACTTATTTTTCGTTCTGTCTTCTAATCATATCCCTCTTTCTTAGTGTAGGATCAAGAATCTTCTTTCTGATTCTCAAATTCTCTGGAGTTATTTCTAGAAGTTCATCTGTATCTATAAACTCTAAAGCTTGTTCAAGGCTTAACTCTTTCTTAGGAGTAAGTCTTAGCGCTTCATCCGAACTAGATGTTCTAGTATTTGTAAGATGCTTTGTCTTACAAACATTAATCTCAATATCTTCTGCTCTTCCAGTCTCTCCTACCACCATGCCGGCGTATACTTTTTCGCCCACGCCTATAAACAATGTTCCACGCTCCTGCGCGTTGAATAGTCCATATGTGATAGCCTCTCCATTCTCAAAAGCGATAAGCGAACCTTGTTTTCTATATGTAATGTCACCTTTGTATGGACCGTAACCGTCAAAGATAGTATTCATAATACCATTACCCTTTGTATCGGTCATAAACTGTCCGCGGTAACCAACTAGTCCTCTTGAAGGAATAGCAAACTCTAATCTCGAGTAACCACCTTGTCCAGCAGTCATTCCTTTAAGTTCACCTTTTCTCTGACTAAGTTTTTCAATGATAGAACCACTAAACTCTTCTGGCACATCGATAAAGCATCTCTCCATAGGCTCTAGTTTTTGTCCATCTTCTTTTTTATAAATAACCTCAGCCTTACTTACTGCAAACTCATATCCTTCACGTCTCATATTCTCAATCAAAACAGAAAGGTGGAGTTCACCACGGCCTGATACTTTAAACGCATCTGTACCTTCAGTCTCTTCCACGCGAAGAGATACGTCAGTATTCAACTCCTTAAACAAACGGTCTCTCAAATGTCTAGAAGTAACAAACTTACCTTCCTGACCCGCCAAAGGACTATCATTAACCATAAATGTCATAGATATAGTAGGTTCAGAAATCTTCTGGAAAGCAATTGGCTTTGGTGCATCCACATCACAGATAGTATCTCCAATGTGAAGATCTGCAATACCAGATATAGCAACAATATCACCCACTGTAGCTTCCTGTACCTCTTCTTTTTCTAGACCTTCAAAGACCTGTAGTTTTGTAATCTTAACTTTTTCGTTTTTATCTTTCTCGTGATGGTTAACAAGTAAAGCATCCTGATTTAAACGCAAAGTTCCGTTATCAATCTTACCAACACCAATTCTTCCTACATATTCATTGTAGTCGATTGTGCTAATAAGCATCTGCAAATCAGCCTCAGGGTCACCCTCTGGAGCTGGAATGTAATCGATAATAGTCTCAAACAAAGCTTTCATATCACCAGTTTTCTCATCTGGATCCATAGATGCATAACCTTGTTTTGCAGAAGCATAAACAAATGGACACTCTAGTTGACTCTCGTTTGCATCTAGGTCAATCAAAAGTTCTAACACCTCGTCCACTACTTCCTCGCATCTTGCTTCAGGTCTATCAATCTTGTTAACACAAACGATAACTGGAAGTTCTAACTCAAGCGCCTTCTTCAAAACAAATCTAGTCTGTGGCATAGCACCTTCAAAAGCATCTACCACTAAAACTACACCATTCACCATTTTAAGAACACGCTCTACTTCACCACCAAAATCTGCGTGACCTGGTGTATCAATAATGTTAATCTTTGTATCCTTATATGAAACAGCAGTGTTTTTAGAAAGGATTGTGATTCCACGTTCTCTCTCAAGATCATTTGAGTCCATTACTCTCTCAGCAACCTCTTGATTCTCTCTAAATACACCGCTCTGCTTTAATAGCTCGTCCACCAAAGTAGTTTTACCGTGGTCAACGTGTGCAATTATTGCAATATTTCTAATATCTTCTCTAACCATTTAAATCTGCCTTCTCTCTATATTCACAGTCTGTTATATTTTCGAACTTTGCTTTTCCGCTAGTTGCATCAACTACGCTAGTCTTAAACTTTTCAAAGTCGGCTTTTTTCATTCGAATTTTAAGCGTGACTCCGTCTGTGTATTCTTCTTCGGCGTCACCAACGCCAAATTGTACCATATTATACTTTATTTTTCCAATACTTTCATAATCCACGGATAGTTCAAAGGAAATACCATCAGACACCTGCATAACCTCAGCATTATTTAATCCTTCCACAGCAGCCTGTCCATATGCACGAATCAATCCGCCAGTACCAAGAAGCGTTCCGCCAAAGTACCTTGTAACCAAAATCAAAGTATTGTGGACATCTTTATTTAAAAGAACTTCCAGAATAGGTTTTCCAGCTGTACCCTGTGGCTCTCCATCGTCGGAAAATCTTTGCACTTCATTATTTGCGCCCACACAAAAAGCATAGCAATTATGCCTAGCATCCCAGTATTCCTTCTTCAGACTCTCTATCGTTTGAAGAGCCTCCTCTTCAGTCTCTATAGGAATAACATGGGCAATAAATCTAGACTTCTTTTCTACTACTTCAGCTGTACCCTTTTCACTTGTAATAAAGTATTCTTTCATATCAAACCTCACGCCCTACTATAACACACTTTATATAGTTTACAAAACACATTTATATCACTATCTATAGTGTTAAAACACACTTTTTTCACTTTATAAAACTATACTTATTTGATATAATACGAAAAGCGGAGGAAAGCTATGAATTTCGGATACAAAGAGACTATAAAGAAGCAAGAAGACCTCGTTTCTATCAAGAACAAGGTCATCTCAAAATCTAAAATGACATTCATTAAAGTATGTCTGTTTATCGTATTTTTATTTGTCGCGACCGGCATTTTCCTAGGACTAGGAGTCGTTCACGGCATTATTAAAAGTGCGCCAAATATCGATAATGTCTCTGTTCTCCCATCTTCATACTCTTCCACTGTTTACGATACTAAAGAGAAAAAAATAGCTAAGCTTATCACCACTGGTTCTAACAGAATCCGTGTTAATTTAGATGATGTACCTGAATATATGCAACAGGCTGTTATCGACACTGAGGACGTTCGTTTCTACGATCATAACGGTATCGATATTTATGGTATCGGTCGTGCAGCTGTTATCGCGCTTACTACACAGAACGCATCTGAAGGTGCTAGTACACTTACTCAGCAGGTACTAAAGAACAATGTATTTACAGACTGGACAAAGGAATCATCATTCCTTGCTTCTATGAAGAGAAAAATTCAAGAGCAATACTTGGCAGTTCAGTTGGAGCAAAAAACAGATAAGAAAACTATTCTAGAAAACTATTTAAATAGTATCAACTTGGGTTCAAACACATTGGGTGTTCAGGCAGCTTCACAGAGATACTTCAACAAGAGTGTAAACAAACTTACTCTTTCAGAAGCTACTGTTATTGCCGGCATCACTCAGAACCCTACTAACTACAACCCAATCCTACATCCAAAACTAAACGGCAAAAGACGTAAAAAAATATTAAGAAATATGCTTAAGCAAAAACACATCACTCAGGCTCAGTATGACGAAGCTTTGAAGGATGATGTTTACAAGCGTATCCAAAAAGTTAATACAAAGCTTACAAAGAAAAACACAAACAATGTTTATTCATACTTTGTAGACGAAGTCATCAGACAAGTTATGGAAGATTTGCAAAACCAAAAGGGTTACACTTATACTCAAGCGTACAACGCAGTATATAGTGGTGGTTTGAAGATTTACTCTACTCAAGATTCAAAGATTCAAAAGATTTGTAACGAGGAAATGTCAGACTCTAGTAACTATCCATACCACACATCCTACTCTTTCAACTGGGCATGGACTGTACAAAACCCAGACGGCACTGTTGATAACTATAGCGAAAACGATATAGTTGAGTGGCATAAGAAAGTAAAAAAAGAAGACGACTTCAATTTGATTTGGAGTTCGCAGCAAGGATGTAGAGACTGCGTCAAACAATACAAAAAACATTTGATGAAAAAATACTACAAGAATGGCATTAAAGAGTCCGACGGTTATACTCAATTTGAAAGTCTTAACTTCACTCCTCAACCACAGGCATCTTTAACAGTAATGGACCAGTACTCCGGTTATGTTAAAGCTATTGTGGGTGGCCGTGGCAAAAAGACTGCAAGTTTATCATTAAACCGCGCATCAGACTCAACTAGACAGCCAGGTTCTTGTTTCAAGATTTTATCTACATATGCTCCTGCTATTGATACTATGGGTTACACTCTTGCAACAAAGATTGTGGATTCACCATTTAAGTATGTAACAGGACGCCCAGTTAAGAACTGGTACAGCGGATACAGAGGAACAGTTACAGTTCGCAAGGCCATCGCTCAATCTATGAACGTTTGTGCTGTTAAGACTCTAACTGAGATTACTCCTCAACTTGGATATGATTATGTATGTAACTTTGGTATCACTACTCTCGTGGAAGGTCAAGACAACAGACAGCCACTTGCACTTGGTGGTATCACAAGAGGTGTTAAGAACTTAGAAATGACAGGCGCTTATGCTACTATCGCCAACGATGGTGTTTATACAAGGCCTGCATTCTACACAAAGGTAGTTGATAGTTCAGGAAACGTTCTTCTTGATAACACAAAGCCTATCACTCATACAGTACTTAAATCTTCTACTGCCACACTTCTAACACAGGGAATGACAAGTGTTATTACAGAAGGTACTGGTAGAGCTTGTAAATTAGATAATATGCCTGTATCAGGTAAAACAGGTACTACTTCTAGTTCATACGATTTGTGGTTCAGTGGATTTACTCCTTACCTTACTGCTTCTATTTGGACAGGATATGACGAGAATAAAGAGTTGGCTGGAGATCAATCTTATCACGAAAGACTCTGGGCTAAGATAATGAATAGAATTAACGAAGCTAAGAAATATAAAGAAAAGAAATTCAAGATTTCTAAGGACGTTAAGAAGTACTACGGCAGTGGCGCAAACGGCGAATACTTCGCCAAGGGAACAGAACCAGACGGTTCGCACGAGGAAGGCGAAACTGAGTCATATGACTACGATTACGATTATGATTACAACAGTAACCGCACCACTACAAAGAGCCAAAAAGCTACTCAAAAAACTACAGTAGCACCAACTAAAAAGAAGGCTGAGACAAATGCCGTAGCACCAACAAAAAAACAGCAACAACCTCAGCAGACGCAAAGAAATCATTGGAATAATTAATAAATATTTAAATATAAAAAAAAAGAAAACACAATAGGTATCGAACGATTTTAAGTGAGAACCTATTGTGTTTTCTTTTGTATGAATTAATTATTCCAACGTTTTCTTAAAAGATGAGCTGCTGCTTTTGGCTGTCTATTTCTAGTGAAAACGCCTTTTTTATTTCCATCTACTCTATTAAGTCCTTGCTTTGTTTGGAAATCACAATACGCCCAAACATGCTCACCTATCATAAAGTCTAATTTATCAAAAGTCTTATGGAACTCATCTAAATATTCACACTGGAATTCTTCTGTGAACGCAACCGCCGGCAATTTATGATAACCAGCTATTGTGTCCGCTCCATACTCACTCATAATGATTGGCTTATGGTATTTATCATACCACTTATTCATCTCAAGTTCTAACTGTTGTCCTATTACTTCTATATGAGAGTGATCTGTATACCAAGCATAATATCTATTCACACAAATCACATCCACCCATTGGCTTACTTTGTCGCCCTCTGGTCCTGTTGTATGAACAATTGTAATAGGTCTAGTGTCATCCAAAGACCTCATAGTCTTTGCGACCTCTTCAAAGTAAGGCACTGCACCCTCTTCATGAGTGGCCGCCTCATTAGCAATAGACCACATCACAACAGACGGGTGGTTTTTATCACGCTCATACATCTCTTTTAACATATCAAGGTGATGCTTTAATGTGTTATCGTTCACTCTGTCTCCGCCAAAAACGCTCTTTCCATCCCAGAAACACATTCCAACCGCAGGGACTTCGTCTATCACTACAAATCCCTCTCTGTCAGCTAGTTTCATATGCTCCTCTGAATATGGATAATGCGATGTTCTAAACGAATTAGCACCTATCCATTTAAGCATATTGAAATCTCTGACATTTAGTGCTTCGTCTAATCCTTTGCCGTGGATGTCACTATCCTCATGTCTTCCAAATCCTTTGAAATAGAATGCTTTTCCGTTAATTAAAAACTCTTTATCAGTAACTTCTATTTCTCTAAAACCAAACTCTTCAGTATAAGTATCCTCTTCGCCCTCTACTTTTAATTTATATAAGTATGCTGCGCCAGGATTCCAAAGAGTCGGATTATCAACCTTAAGCCCTGCCACATACATCTCATCATCTTTTTTGTGGTCGCTTTCCACTGCTGCTTTGTCTATCTCATTTGTAGACGCAACTACATTTCCATCCTCATCTATTACGCTTATCTTCTTTATAACATCAGTAGCAAAAACAAATGCTTCTACCTTACCATCATTGTCGGTTCTAATAACAATGT
>CAMVRH010000020.1 GCA_947169835.1 uncultured Lachnospira sp.
ATCTTTTTACTATAGACTTTTTTCTTTCTTGCTTTTTTACCCTTTAGTTTTTTTGTAAATTTAACTTTAGGTTTTATTTTTAAACTCTCTCCTACACCCAATTTATAAACTTTTTTTACATTAGTAAATCTAGCAACATTTATTTTCTTAGACTTAGCATTTGTTGCCTTTACTTTTATCTTATAACTCTTTTTACTCTTTGCTATTTCACCATTTATTTTTTTATAAGATTGTATTTTATAGCTATATGTTCTATTTAGTTTTACTTTCTTATCCTTATATGATGTTTTTGTTTTCTTTAATTTTTTTATTTTTTTGCCGTTTTTAAATAGATAATACCCATTTACATTTACATCTTTTTTCCACCTTATCTTAATAACACCTTTGCTGGAGGTTCCTTTAAAACTCAATGGGCTGTTAATAACATTAGGATTGCTTTGCTGCGTTTTCACATTAATAGTTTCTGCCATTATTAATTGCGCATTATACGATACCAGCATAATGTTTATTGATATTATGGTTGCAAATATTCTTATTACTACTGTTTTCATTTTCTTATAAAATAAATCCTTTAAATTTCTTCAACTGTAACACTAAATGATTGTAATATCAATTGTTAATCAAAGAGTTAATATGTCAACCCTCGGTATTTATTTATCTATAATACTAGTCTTATTAACTTGTGTTGAAACTATTAAGGCCACTATAATTTTTGCAAGATCTGGAATTATAAATGGAATAACGCAAGCAGAAATTGATGCTGCCAAACCCATATGCATTGGGTTGAATTGCCAAAACCAAATAGTTCCAAAGATGAAACAAGCGATGTCACCTAGAACCATTCCAATTCCCAGATAAAGTGCTTTCATTTTATTATCTTTATCCTCCGATAGCTTTTTGAAGATTCCGATTATTATTACTGTAAGGATAAAGCCTAGAATGTATCCGCCTGTCATTCCCGTCTCTGTGTTTGGAATGAATTTTACTATTCCAGATGAAAATTCTGAGAACACTGGCACTCCTACTATTCCAAGAAGTATATATACGATTATTGCTATTGTTCCTCGCTTTAGTCCAAGTACTCCACCTGTCACACAAACTGCAAATGTCTGTAGTGTGAATGGTACAGGGCCTAGTGGGATTGTAATCCATGTACACACAATGATTAGCGCTACAAATATCGCAATCATCGCTAAATCTCTAACTGATAAAAATTTCTTTTCCATATCTTTTCCTCTTTTCTTTGTTTGCCAATGGATATTTTAGTCCCCTCACTTTCTATTGTCAACCTTGTTTTTGATTTGGCTAACAATTGCCAACAATTAAGTGATGTGCTATACTCTCGCTATGAATGTTAAAGAGCAAGTTTTAAACCAACTAGAAAAGAATAAGGGAGAATACATTTCTGGCGGCAGCCTATCCGAAGAGCTTGGTGTAAGTAGAAATGCTATTTGGAAAGCCATCCAAAGTTTGATTAAGGATGGTTATTTGATTGAGTCTAAATCTAGAAAAGGTTACCTTTTACAAGAAGATAGCGATATTTTATCTGCTCAAAGCATAAATAAATATTTAAAAAACGATTTAGATATAAAAGTTATCCCTACTTGTTCTTCTACTAACGATATGTTGGTAGATCTAGCTCACGATGGTGCAAAGGAAGGAACTGTGATTATATCCACAGAACAGACTAAGGGAAAAGGTAGAACAGGCAAGTCTTTTTACTCGCCAAAGGATACTGGAGTTTATATAAGTATACTTCTACGCCCTGATACATCACCTGAGGATTCTTTGTACTTTACTACTATAGCTGCAGTGGCTACCGCCAAAGCAATAGAGAGCGTGTCTGATAAAAAGGCTGACATTAAATGGGTGAATGATGTTTATATAGAAGGAAAAAAAATCTGTGGTATTTTGACAGAGGCTGCTCTTAGTATGGAGATGAACAAGTTAGATTACGCTGTGGTTGGAATAGGCATTAACATTACTCCACCAAAGGGTGGTTTTCCTAAAGACATAAAAAAAATTGCTACCACTGTTTTTGATAAAAAAGCTGATAGCAAAAATAAGACAAGTATTCTAGTAGCAAATCTACTCGACTACTATATGGATTACTATAAATCAAATGATATGAAATCTCATTTGAAAGAATATATCAACCGCTCCAACATCATTGGCAAAAACATTGAAATTGAAAAAGGGAATATGAAAATAAGAGCTAGAGCGATTGACATTGATTCTAAATGTAGGTTGAAAATCAAAGACGAAGAGGGGAAAGTATCTCTTCTATCATATGGTGAAGTCTCAATAGACATCCAAGACTAATCAGCTATATTTTTTCAAAATTAGTCTGCAAATAAAAGAAATCAACCTACTCATAAATGGCACACTTTCTAACTGTAATAGTTTTTTCTTTGCCATTTAAATATTTAAACGTCTGAGAGACTTTCACATCTAATAAACCATCTTTATAGTTAACGCCCATTACTTTGACGGAAATTTTTCCGTCACTTTTTATGTTTGTACATATAGTATTTATAAAATGGGCAACCATTTCCTTGTTTGACGTGATATCAGTTTGACCATCTGCATGGGAAGCTTTTACAGTTTGCTTAACCGCTCCTGATACTGCTTTGTCCAGTTCATCTGCTCTAGAGTTTCTACTCTGCTCAGACAAAAGTGTCAAACTAATCAAAGTCACAATGACTGCAATTCCTATAATTGTTATAAATTGTTTCATCTCATCCCCCTACTGCTTTTCTATGACTTTCCAAGAAACAATATAATTCATAGTGTGATCTATCTTATGTCCATTCATTCTAATGTTATCTCTAAAAGCATCTTTATAATCTTCATCAAGTTCTACAGAATAAATGTAATCATCCTCATTGTTGAGTGATTTCATAAGTTCACTTTTCTTCGCCCTATTCCACTTTGATCTAGGGTCAAGTGTGTTTACAAACTCTGCCGAAATGAATCTTACTTCTGTTTTGTCATAGTAATCTTCTATAATATAAACTCTCATGGAACCAGAGCATGTGACAGAGCCACTCTCATTCGAAGACTCAAGATATATTTTATAATTGGCAGCTTTACTAGTATCAATATAGTTTTCCGTTTTCAAGTTAGAGCCCGTAGCCACAATCTTTCCATAGGTATCCACAATTTTTGTCACCCTTATTTTATATGTGATGGGAAGATTTAAATCGTTCTCAACTTTGACCTTCTTAGTAAGTTCCTCCGCCGTCAAAGTAATCTTTTGTCCTACCACATAATACCTATCAACAGGAAACATTGTTAGTGACGATATCACCAATTCATCCCAGATAGCATAAAGAGTAGTATCTGAAGAAATCAATGTATCAATTCCTGGCTTCATTACTGCTCCAGTGCCATCTGCTGACAAATTCCAATGCTTATTTACGTTCAAGACAAACCCAATGCGGCTAACAATATTGTCGTTTACTTTATACTTTTCACTCCAAAAAGCGATTTCATCTTTTGGAAGATTAGCCACTTCATCTAGTGAATTACCATTATATTTAACATCATATCGTTCGCTAATAATGATGTATCTAGAGGAATCAAACGAAGTGTTTTTATTTGTAGGTCGGAGTGTATAGCCACCCTTTGCAGCAAACTTTTTAGTTACATCTTGTCCATTTGCTTCCGCGTCACCAGATCCTTCGTAGTACAATTCATCTTCGGCGTTCATTTGGCCGTAACATACGTCAACCAATATTGTTCCTTTAGTTTTAACTTCTGAATCAATATATGAAACCAGAATGTTTGATACCTTGATTGCTCCTGTAATATCTATGTGTTTTCCTTTAGGCAAATATACAGTGTTGTTTGAATTAACATATCCCATATTTGACAGTTCGAGAATACCACCTTGGTACACTCCCTCACCTTTATTTGCAGTATTGCTTTCTATAACACTGCTAGGCATTTTAAGTGTTCCCGTATCTGAAATTGAAACTCCTCCACCTACATTTGCCTCATTATTCTTAATTGTACAATCTGTTATTTTTACAGCAGTATTTACATATATTCCTCCACCGCCTGTGGATGTTTTGTTTCCAGTAATAGTAGTGTTAGTAATAGGAACTTCATCTGTAGTTTTTCCTTTGGCGCCCTCGGAAAAGTTGATGCCACCGCCAGACTGAGCAGCTGTGTTGTTAGTGATCTTTAGATTTGATATCACAACTTTTGACGCACAACCACTACTAGGTTTTCCGATTGATATACCACCACCTGATACATCAGTCCGATTTCCTGTGATGGTTCCACCATTAAATGTGCTAGTGCCTCCTGACTCACTACTTCCTCCGTTACACCTAATACCTCCACCACTTTTCTTGGCGTAGTTATTAGATATTGTAGGGCCGGAGCCATTCACACCGCACGAAAATGTTGAGTGATTTCCCGCAAACACTCCACCACCAGTCTCACCGGCAGTGTTGCTATAAATACTACCTTTTTCTATTATCAAGCCACTCTCGGTAACAAATATACCTCCGCCTTCTTCAGCGGACTGGTTACTGTAGATAGAGCCTCCGTTCATAGTTATGGTCGCAAAATCTCTTCCATATATAGCTCCGCCTTCTGTTCCAGATTTGCAACCGTGAATCTTAGATCCATTGTAGAGATTTACTCCTCCAGCCAAACACTTAATGGCTCCACCATTATTACCTTCGCAATTAGATATTTCGCCTTTAACCTCCACCACTCCATATGCTCTAATAGGAGCAGCTTCGTCAGTCCTCATAGTATTCTTTGCGTTTGTAAAAACACAGTTAGTGCCAATAGTCAATGTGGCATTCGTCGCGACATAGAAAAATTCATGACACTGTCTACTATCAGTAAAGTAATTTTTTGATCCATTAAGCGTCAGCTTATAAGATGTGGCCGCATAACCCCACTCTATTTCTGTAGTTCCATCTATCTTTATGCAACGAAGCGGTTTCGACGAAGAATTTACAGTAGCACTCATGCTCTGCGAACGTCTAATAGTCTTATTTCCACCACTGGCATAAATCCTAAATTTTCCTTTAGATACGGTAATAGTCTCTGTTATAGCTGCTGTGTCTGTGACAGCTATGTACTTCCACGAAGTAGTTCCTTTGGACAAGGCTTCTTTCAGTTCACTGCCAGTAGTCACAATATATGGACTGCTGCTTGTTCCGCTTCCCGTCAAAGCCTTCACTTCTTTTTTATAAACACACACTACAAATAGTGCGAACATAAGCATTAATAATATTTTTTTCATCTCGCATACCCCTCTATAACTGCTTGCTTTGAATAGTCAGTTCCAAATAAACTAAAAACTGGAAGGCTGACATAATAAGTAAGCGTTACGTATTTGCTAGGCTGATCTTCATATACAGTTACATCCTCTACATTCAAATCATAACCTTTACTTTCTGCATCACTTTTACATTCGTTTATTACTTGGTCGCTATAATTACTGTCCTCGATTCGATTTACTACAACATTATAGTAATCTCTCGCATAGCAGTTTTGATTGTTGCTGCTAATGATCGAGGTAAATAGCACGCACGCCAAAGTAATTGCTATCACTATCGAAAATACTTCTATAGCTATCTTCATACTTTTCACCACCCATCTTCTCTAGCAGTTTCATTCAACTACTACATTTACATACTTCGTACATACCAAATTGTTGGAACGCACAACACATTTCATTCTATAAATATTTTTTCTAAGTACATCTACTTTGCCAAAGACCTTTAAGTCATCCGTTATATCTTTACCTGTGTAATCTTTGGCTTTTACATAATCTTCGAACACAAAATTTGTATCCTTGTAATCTGCATATATTACATCGTCACTCTCAATGGTTGGGTATTTGTCCTTTACACCATGTGCAAACTCCTTGTTGGATGGGCTCAACTCCGTTTTGTAGCTGGGAGAAATATGTTTCCATTTTCCGTTGCACACAAGACAAATCAAGCAAACTAACATAATACCAACAACTCCATACAGAATGGCTTCTCCATGTTCTCCTAACAATAAACTCATTTAATCCCCCTTCCTATTATCCGAGCAACGTTCCAATAGAACTTAAATCCATATTTCCCATCACTTGAATAACTAGAAACATTATTACAATTGTCATAATTGCAACTATTCCACTCACCAATGTCCCTCCATGTTCTAAAATAAATTGTTCCATACTCTTCTCCTTCCTAGCCTGTTATCACATTTAACACTTGATAAAATGCTGCGGCCAAACAAACGAAAATGATTCCAAACACTATACACTGTCCCAATTCTGACACTAAAATTTTCATAGTTTACCTCCTTGCATTATTAATTGATTGCATTTCCAATAGATGTTGTAAACACCATTATCATCAAAACCATATCTATCATTATCTTTACTATTCCAACTATCATAGGAACAGTGGCTAGCATAGATGCTGCTCCTATTTGATCTTGATTCTTCATCTCCTCTGCGTGGCCAGCCAACTTGTTATTCCTATCCAAAATGGAATTGATTTGCTGATCAGATTGTTCTTTTCCCAATTCGTTTATGGAATAGAACATCTTCATCGAAGACTTGATTTCGTCTAGGTCAAATTCCTTTAATAGATTGTCATAAGGCTCAATGCCTACTGGATATTTTTCAAAATCTAAAAGCAGTTTTCTGATAGGTCTTTGCAGGATAAACGGTGAATTCTCGTATGAGTTTTCAATGGCTGATTGAACAGTATCATTTTGCAAATTGATTGCCACTTCTCTAATCCAATCAGGAAAGTACTTTGATAGCTCTTTCTCCATCCTCCTCTTAGCACTTTTGTACGAGAGTTTTTCACTCCAACTAAGTGAGTCATAATCTTCATATCCTTTTTCTACCAAGTTGTAATATCGCATCACTTGATTGTTGTTTAGCGTCTGCTCTTCTCTCAACCAGTCGATATTCATTTTTTTGACAATGAGTAAATATGAACCCATCATCATAAGAAGCATTATGGTAGAAGCTATTTGATAAACAAGATTTGGCGTGTAACTATATTCCGACGGCACAATGTATGCCATAAAGCCACAAGTGATTACCGTTGAAAAAACTGAAATCAAAACATTTCGTTTTACACGTTCCACATTTTTAATAAACAAAAGTGTTCTATCATTCCAGTCTTTTATATCTTTGAGTAGGATATCTATATAGTCGTCGTACTCTCCTCCGTGTTCTTCTATCTTTATCAAAAACTTGTGAAGAGACTTAATTCTTTTACACTTGTACTCCTTTTCAATTAAACTTAGTGATTCCTCGTAAATATTTTCCGATTCTTTTGTGTCTATATTTACTATCACTTCCTCTAGCAATTCTTTGACTTCGCTAGATCCAATCTTTTGTGCATCCTGCAAAGCTAGTCTAATCTTTGGCTGCTTCTTGAACGAATAGATCATCTGCTCCATATACATAACAGCATCTTTGAAGCGCTCGAACAGTCTTTTTCTTTTTATCTCTTCCCTTTGATAAAAGTAATTAAACACGACGCCCGCACACATACATAAAATAATGGAAATAATATTTAATCTGTATGCTAGACAAATACCTAATATTATCAATAATACTTTCGCTGAATCTTTAATCAGCCCTAAAACTTTTCTTTTCAAAATTTTCTCCCCCGCAAATGGTTTTAGTTTTCACTTTTCACAAACGGATCATTTATTCCTGCCAGTTTAAACTTTCTAAGCAAATCCTCTGGCAAATCCTTTGTCAAAATTTTTCCATCTTCATATATCATTATTTTTTCATTTTTCTCTTCATTTCTAGACAAGCACATCACTTGCGATATCCTTCGCGTGATCTTTTCTCCTTCTTTTACAACTGATTCCAACTGAACAACTAAGTTTATGAAGGAGTAAACATCGTTTTCATTTATGGCTTGCCCCATATTTCGCAGTCGGTCAGGAGTCTTGCTAGAATCATCTAGATGGAGTGTAGTCAGACAAGATACTCCTGCCGAAATATTCTCCAACAAATATTTAACTTCCTCTCCTCTAGCCTCCGCCAACAAGACCCATGTAGGTAACTGTCTCTTACTAGCCTTCAAAGCATCCGAATAGCCGAAACTATCACTTATTTTTATTTCTACACAATCTTTTCCTGGATTGATGGCTGAATATCTTAATTCTAAATTATCCTCTATCGTATATACTCGTTCATAAGGAGGTATATAATTCGTGAGGTATTTGACATACTCCGTTTTTCCTACCCCCGGCAATCCCCCTACGACTACAGTGCAATGAGCCTTAATCGCATTTTCCATGAAAGTATCTATATCCTCACTGCAGTAATTATCGTTTATCATACTGTCCCTGTTGATACGTCTTACTGCTGGAGTCTTTCTAATACTAATGGATATACCAGTATTCGTAACCGAATCATGTAAAATTGATATTCTTAGATTATCAGTCTCGGCTTCTAATAGCGGATTATTGACATTAAATTGTACATTCATAAGGTTACTGATCTTTGTATAAAATTGTTGAATAAAACTTTCATCCAACAGAAAGCCATCTATTTTATACCTACCCTTTTCAAGGTGATTAACCCATAACCCCTGGCTCCAATTTATATCCGTGATATTATCATCCAAAATATACTCTAATAGATTTCCAAATGCCCTATTTGGCAATGTAAGTTTTCTCATACTTTCTTCTCCTGACCCTGCTTACTTCTTAGTGAATCTTTCCTGCTACAGTATCGTATGAAACTGAGCTTGAGTAGCTATTTACTACGCCTTCAACTGCATCAGCAATAATTGGGCCAACTACATAAGCTACACCTACTAGAAGTAAAATACATACGGCAATAAAAATTGTTTTGCCATGTTCTTGTAGAAATACATCCATGGTGATTTATCCCCCTTTCCTCACTATTCCATAATCACAACATCTCTAAAGGTATCTTGAACAGAACAATTGCAACAATTTTGTCTTTTACAATATGCAACATTTACTAAATATCACATCACTTATGCAATCCGTTGCGTTTATGGTAAGACGAATGATACCACTTCGATTTTTGAGTGTCAACAAAAATTTCAAAAAAAGATCAACTTTTTTATCAAAGGTCACTCGCTCGTAAAAAACTTGATTTGTTCCTTCTTTTTGTGCGACTTTTGAGCAATAAAAAAAGGACAGTCGTCATTGACGACTGTCCTTTACTATCATCTTTTTTTATTCAGAATCTACCTCACCAGTAATCAACCATGGACTAGGCTGTGCCACGAACACACTGTTCTTATCTGTCTTTGAAACAGAAATCTGCATTACTTCTGTTACTTTGACGCCGCACTGTTCCATAATGTATTTGATCTCTGATAGAACATCTAACTCTAATGTCCAGAAGATAAACTTACAGTTTGGATTAACCTTTAGGATACTCTCGATATCCTTTCTGATCTCGCCCTTCTTGGCAACGATAAATGCAAGACGAGGAACTGGAAGGTTCTTTAATGTCTCTTCTTCTAAGTCTGTTATAACTTCTACGTTATGAACTCCAAACTTATCTATGTTTTCTTCCATAGTACGCTTAGAACCAGCATCACGCTCATCAGCTATAATAACACCCTCGTAAGCTATCATAGATGCTTCAATAACAACTGACTCAGCATCTACCATAAGGATAGTATCTCTGATATCTACTTCTAGTTTATTCATGATGACTGATCTAATCTCGTGGCCCACATACTTAACTGTACCGTGCGAGAAGTTGTCATTCTTCATACCAAAAATCATTCCCTCACGAGTATCATCATTTACGATAAAGATAACTGTAGGTCCAGAAATTGGTTCATCCATCATATCACTTACTTTGCAGTGCTTCATCTCAGATGGTTCGTAGCCTTCGCCGTAGTACATCTCGTAATCGCCAAAGCCTGCCTCCCAACATTTATAAAGCATGTTTGGATATGTCTCATCTGCAAAAATAAGAAGTCTCTTATGCGTAGAAACTAAAGCAAGATAATTTCTTCTCTTACCACACAAGTTTGCAATCTTTATTTTTTCTGGAGTAACGCCCTGTAGCTCAGCTACATAGCCCATCCAATCTAGCATTTGTTGATTAGTATATTTTACTTCTTCGCTCATAATTTCCTCCCGGACATATAATTCACTATTAGTATTCTATCACAATTATTTTAGTTTCCAAAATGCTTTGTCGTGCTGGGTAAACTTCACAAAATTAAAACCTTTTGATTTGTAGAAAGTTCCAGCCTTCATGCACTGTGGGAATATCGTATGGATAATGTCGTTATAGAAAATATCCGCTATACAAATTCCACCAAGCACATAAGCAATTCCTAAGAAAACTTTTCTATTCATCTTTTTAGCGAGCCACATAATAGCTGGCACAATCACATACACAACAAACGGCCCCGCCAAAGTAAATGCAATAATATTTCTACCGCAAATAAATCCGCCAATATTTCCAAGGGTCCAAATCTCTTCGTTGTAGTTCCACTCTCTTCTTCCGTTGTCCAAGTAGTAGATTGCCATACCTGCAATCAACTCCATCAAAGATAAAACTACACCGCTTATCAAGGCTACTAGCCATGGTTTTTTTCTAAATTTGTAAGTTAAAGCGAATGCTGCCACTGCTCCAAGACCGTAAATGTCAATCCATGGTCCAAAAGCATTTCCTCGCCAAAACCACATATCTTTCCCATCTCTAATTAGCGCATTTAGATGATAAAAGTTTATCTCAATAATAAACCCAAAAACAGCCATACTCACAAACAAGAGTAGCACTATGGCTACCCATGTTTTTTTATCAAAAACCATACTGTTATTTATATAGTTTTTGTATTTAATTTTAAACTGTCCCTTTGCCATTAAAGGTTATTCTCCTTGCAAATATTTTTGAAGCAT
>CAMVRH010000021.1 GCA_947169835.1 uncultured Lachnospira sp.
GGATTACCTGAACCCTTGTACTTCTTTCTTGCGCGGAGAACGCCATCAATAATTGCTGAAGCCTTCTCAGCATCTGTAGCGCCTGCAGGCACATTTACAGGAACCTTGATGTTGAAGAGAGGTACATCCTTAGCAATCGGTCTGATATGAGCTTCCTTGATCTTATCATCGCTATCTGCAGGTCTACCGTCACCAATGAGAATAGCTCTAGCTATTTCCTCGTCAAGCATCATATCCATCTCAGATCTGATCCAGCTAACTACATCAAAATCTGTAATATCAATGATGTCATCTCTATCAAGCTTCTGCTTTTTATAGATTGTCTGAGGATCGGTTGTTCTCTTAAGGATTGTGAATACCTCTTCCTTCTTAAGATTGCCCTTCATATAACCCTTAGCTCTTGCTTCATCTTCTGTGATGTTAGCATACTGAGACTTAATTCTGCTGAAAGGTGTCTTATGAACAGATCCAAGAACCTTTCCTACCCAGCCAGTGTCTCTCTTAATCCACTCAGGAACATTGTTAAGATTACGATACTCAGGAAGAAGCATACCTGCGTCATTAAAGCCGTATGTCTGTGTTCCTTCACTTACGATCATACCTTCTGTATCAATTGAATGCTCAAGCATGAGCTCCTTAAGTGAGCTTACCTTATTTCTCTTAGCCTCATCCAGGAGAGCTGTCATCTCACCATGTGTAAGTACGTTGTTGTCATCTTCATGACCATCTTCGAATGCGTTGTGCTTCACGTCTTCATCCTCCTCATTATTTCCAGCCTTAGCATCTTCAAGAGCCTGGCCAATTATTGCATAAACTGCGGTCTTCTGTTCTTCGTTGAGGGTGTTAAATACATCACCGATTGTCTTTTCTCCACCCTTCTTCTCTTCTGCATCTGCCACTGCTTCGTCCTCCTCTTTGCTAGCGTGTTCTATTTCTTCTTCCTTCTCTTCCACTTCTTCTGGTTCTTCGTCAGGTATATTAATAGAACCATGTTCCAGAGAAAGCTCTTCGATGTGCCCATAAATATTTGCTTCTTCAGCTTCAATACTATCGGCACCGTGAGCTAATGTAGGAAACTCAATAAGAGCTCCAGGATTAGCTCCAGCAAGTACAAGACTTACTTCACGTATAACACCATGGAGTACATCTCTATTCTTGCTCTGCTTAAGTTTGTTAGCGTGTATAGACAGTGAGCCTATATCGCCATGCTCTAGCAGTCTTTTAGCTGTCTGGGCAGACTCAGTGTCATTAAATGAACAATAAGCGTAAACGCCGTCGGCTCTATTCTCAAGAACAGCATGGCCTAATACATTATCTGGGTTGCTGTGGTCGTGGTTCCATACAAGTGGTACGGTTTTACCATCATCATCCGCAAAGGCGTTCTTACGAATTATACGTCCATCATCGCATCTAAGATCATTCTTTGTAGCCCATCCGCTAAAATCGTAATTAATTACTGCCATTTTGAATTTTCTCTCCTTTCAAAGATTTTATTCATTTAACATTTCTTCAACGACCTTATTAGCTCCTTCATCTTCCGTTTCTTCTGGCTGGTTCAGGTTGGAGTTAACTAACTGGTCAGCCTTAGGATCGCTAGATGGCTTAAAGCCAATGATACCTCTAATTTCGTTGGATGAGAGTATCTCATTACGCGTGAACTTATCGGCTATATCAGCAATATTATTAATGGGAACTAATTTGAATGGGTCTCTAAAGAACATAATAGACTGATGTTGAGTTCTTGCAGTCTTTGTTAAAAACTTTCTTTTGAACTCGTCAGTTATAGCTGAAAGAATAGGCTCTACAGTCGTGTTATAGTAATTTAACAAAGTCTGTTCGTTAGCTGTTCCATTGAAAATCTCCTCAGTAAGTCCTAACTGGCTATATAGCATACTCGTTAAATACTGAATTTGATTCATCAAATTGTTTTCAACTGGACGATTCAACTGTGTTATGTGTTCTGTTGCGTCAGCATAGGCAATACCATACTTGGAATTAGCCAACTGACGCTCTATATCGGCACGACGCTTTTCTGCCTGCTCTTTTCTAGTGTCATTACGGATAGTATATGGAAGCTGGATAATGAGATCCAATTTTCCAGCGCTTGACTGCTCATCTATACTATCCAAAAGATTAAGTTTTCGAACCAATCGCTTAAGTGTACTATTTGGTTCATTCATAACAGCATAAAGAGGGTTCTCAATAATCGCGATGTCTTTCTTATCACAAGTTATTGTCTCTTTTTTGCCACTGTTTTCATTATAAGCTTCGACTTCCACATAATATGGATGCCATTCTTTAATTTTTCCTACTCGCATAGTTAAAATATCGTAACTATCTGTACGATTAGGATCTTTCGTAGTGTCAACGGGTACAACCGCAACACACCCTTCGTCAAACATCGACATTACAATATCCTGGATGAATGCTCGTCCGGTCTGGTCCATGTTTGCATCTAGGGTTAAGCAATTATTAAGACCTGAAGACATCGTCTCTACATAACGATTATTCTCATCGGTCCTAACATGCTGGATTTGTACAGCCGCAACGTCAATTGCAATGCGGTTGTATATACTTGCTACTATGGAACGTTCGTTGGTAATGTTCAGTTTTGTCCTATCTGGGCGATAAGAAAACCCGCCATTCCAGCCATCCCATTTGGTGTACTGTCGCGTCGGGGCTCTACCAAGAAAAGCGTTCCAAGCATTCTGAAATCTTGTTAACACTTCTGCCATTTTGAATTTTCCTTTTTATTAGGTTAATCTAACTTTCTCACTATCAGGTATACCATACTTATCTTTGAGATCGCCTATTTTCATGTTTTTATATGCATTAATTAAAGAAGACGGTAATACCGTAGCAGGAAAAGCAGCTACTCCAGCTAGCCAAATAGGGTTACCTGTTAAAGCTGCTACTGCCATTGAACCTGCAGCTATTGTAAATGACCCTACAGCCCTGCCAGCGGCCTGTAATCCTATTCTTCTTTGCTGTTTGCGAAGGGTCATTTCAGCGCTTTCGCTTTTAGACTTAGTAATACCTTCGGCTTTATTAGCTTCGAATTCTTTATCAATTTTACGCTCTAATCTCTGGGTATAACTTAATCCATAACGTTTTTTTCCTTTATTGGTTAAGCTACCATCTTTGTTCTGAAAACGCCTTATTCCCCACTTTTGGCCCTTAATACCATGATGAGTAAGTTCAGAACTAACTTCTGGTAAATATCTTACTACCATTACATATACTCCTCTGTGTGTAATTTATATGCTACATAAGCATCCATTAATGCAGCGACATTATCTATCTTTGCATCATGTCTAAGCTTAAGTAGCTTTCTATTACCGTTTGTATCTTCGAGCGTTATACAGTTACCCATAGCAAACTGCATAAGTTCTTCATCAAACAGTAACATTCTCTCTTCAGCTAATATCTTTATCTCACCTAATGGAACAGACTCGGTTTTAGCACCCTGAACAACTTTCTCTACTCCAAATGGTCCATTCTCACTTTCCCATCTCTCAACAAATTCTTTAGCGTTATATGGGTCAAATCCAAAAGTTCTAACGTCATAATTATTGTCCATAATATGAGCATCTAGGTCGTCATAGACCTGCATCATATCTAGAACAATTCCTTCCATAATAATAAGACTACCTTCTCTAATGAAATCCTCGTATTTGAGTCTCATTGCCAAAGGTAGTTTATCTAATGTAAGTTTAGTTATGTAGCTTCTGGTCTTAACACCAAAACTGCCATTAGCCAAAGGGAATAGAAATGTAAATGCACAAAAGTCATCGCCCTGAGAAAGGTCTGCACCTAAGCTGCATGGCATATTCCAAAAGTTTCTCTTGCGTTTGTGAACTAGTGTTTCCTCATAAGTAAAGAAATAGGTGTAACCTTCCATAGGTATACCAAATCTTTTAGCTAAAATATCATTACGAGTAGCTGGTGCTTTCTCAGCTCGTTCAACATCAAGCTGGTAAGTTTCATAACTAACTGTTTCACCAAGATTTGGGTTAGCCTTAAGCCACATTTCAGGTTGATTAACTTCGTCAATGCTATCTAATTTGTAATGCCATATAGATACATGTTTGTTGACGTATTCGCCTTTCAAAATATCCATAAGCTCCATCTTAACTGTATCACCTATGCCATTTCTGACAGTTCCTTCAGAACTTATAGCTATTATTAAGTAATCGTTAACACTTGCAGCACCACCTTGCTCTTTTCTTGAGCCCTGCTCTAATGCTCCTATAGGGTCCTCTCTTAATTCCCCAGAAAGCCACTCGTCCAATGTAGCCACCTTACAGTTCAAACCTTGTAACTTATCTATGGACAATGGCCTGATCTCTATTAAAGAGTTAGTAATATAATTCTGTATACCTTTCTTTGTAGATGCTAACTTAGGCTTGTTACGCCCGCTGCCATTTGTAGCTTGCTGTGAACCTTCTGTAAGCATCTTAAACAATGGACCAGGTGCTTTCGCTATTGCAGTACGAATTGGGGATAGAACCTCTTCTGCTTGTGTCATTGTCGGAGCAACTGTAATTTGATATGTCGTATTTGGGTCACAATTCAGAAAATATGACTGCATGTACGAGGCATACATTGACTTAGCGCCACCTCTGGCGACAATGAGATACTGCTTATTAATAAGACGCTTTTTTTCTTTTATAGTCACATAACGCTTGATATTTTTATCATAGATTTTCTTTTCTTCAAAGTACCACCAGCCAAATATCTGTTCGCTCCATACTTTGAATGAATCTAATAACTTAACACGACTACCGTTTCGAAGTGTCATTTCGTTTTCGCAATACTTTATAAATCCTTCGACCTTCTTGCCATCATAATAAATATCAGGGTCAGCAATGAGGTCATCTATGCGGTTCATTTCCATAGAAACTTCCCTGCATACAGGTATTTCGCCTCTGAGTACTCGCTCACGGAATTCTCCATAGTACTTAGGCACTGCAGTATTGCTTAACATACTTTATTCACCCCATTTACGTTTCTCTTTCTCTATAAATTAAAATATTTCATCTTTTAATTTCTTTAATGCATTTGCAGCAGCCACAGAACCAGCTACAACTGCTACCGTTGCCAATGGCAAGGTTAATGCAAATATAGGAGCTGGTATAGACATAGCCGCAGAAACCGCTGCTTCGCCAATAGCTGCTAATTTAGTAGATAAAGGAACCCCGCCTGCGGTAGCTTTAGCTATGGCTTTAGCTCCCTGCCAAACAAAGGCAGCAGTTGATCCTGCCACAGCAGCTTTAACTAGCGGACTACCTTTAGATGGCCTATACCGTCTATTACCCTCAGGTGTATAAGTTTTATTGGCATATTGGAAACGGCGTAGACCTTTCTTTTGTCCTCTTATACCAAAATGGTATAGCTCATCTTTTCTCATATTAGTTCCTTATGAATTCTTTTTTTCTTTATCTTTATTCAAATGAGAGTAGTTTCCTTTCCTCATTTGACGTAAGTAGTATTCGTTTTCTTTTATAGACTTTTCTGTTTCTGCTATACTTTTATGCTCATTTAGAATGTTCATATACTTACTGTTTTTCTCTTTATCGGCTTTAAGTCCATTAATAGTTTTAACAGCGCCACCAACATCATTAACTGCTTTAGCTATAGTGCCAACTGCTTGTGCTGCTTTAGCAATCTTTTCTATTGTGCTTATAGCTTTTTGCGTTTTGTCGTAGTTTGAACCTCCTGGCGCATAAGAGTTCAAAGACTGGGTCATATTAACTCTATCAAGTGCTCTTGCAAGCTCTTCATCAGTTAGCTGGCCTTTAATCTTTCTTATTTCTTTTTCATCACCAGACCGGATGATTGCTTCTTTCTTTTCTTGCTCTGCTTTCTTTTTTGCCTTGGCCTCACGGAGCATCTTAGCTTTCTTCTTATCTTTAATGGTCTGAACAAGGCCTTTTCTTTTCTTACCCGCATTGGTCAATGATCCATCAGCATTCTGGAAACGCCTTACTCCCCATTTCTGACCTAAGATACCATAATGAGTTAACTCATCTGAGGCCGGAAGCCTTCTTACTACCATGAGAACCTCCTAATAAAAATAAGAGGCCGACTTTTTACGGCCAGCCTCTCGTAATTTTTAGCTTACTCAGCTATTCATTTCGTTAAGCCAGTTAATATAGACCATACGTTCGTTTTCATCTTTAGCCATGCTGAGACGCTTTTCTATTTCAGATTTAAGCATCGGGTCTACATGCCCTGAACGTCTATTTGGGTATGATCTAGATGACATTCTCACATTATAACGTGCTCCACTAGAATTCTGGCTATAGTTACGATTAGAATATCCGTCATTATACCCATAAGATCTGCCTCCTCGGTAGTCATCTTCTGGGTCAACACTATTCATCATAACGCTTCTCTCGATGTGCTCTATGGACTTAAGCATCTTTTCAAGATTGCAAATATCTTCTGCACTCCATCCGCCAGAGTTGCGGCGTACATCCAAAAGCCCCTGCACCTCTTCTACTAGAGCATCTTCGCACTCCATTAAAATATCTTCCATAAGTTGCCTCCTTAATAAGTTACATCTAGATCAGGTCTAGTAATCGCTATTAAAGGCGAGCGAACTAAAATATCCTGAGTGCTGGTGTTAACTAGTGACAATGACTGGCAACAGCCATTCCAAATATCTATAGGCATATCTACAGATACATTGAAATATTGTTCTACAGCTGCTGGTGTAACGACCATTTCACTAAGAGGAACCACAGTTCCGTCAAGGGATAAAGATAGCGAAATTTCTCCAGCAGTCCCACCGGTAGGTATAGCAATATTGGCTTTAACGTTTACATCGTACAATGCAGTATTACCTGCTTTGCACATGCAACCGCAGCTATATAACATATCCTCCCAAGGTGTCCAACCGCTTAAAGTAAAATTGCCAGTTCCTTCACGAAAACGCACAAAACCTCTATCACAAGGTACAAGTATGTCAGTAAAGACTACTGGCAAAGTGCTAGCGACTGTCTGTACTATGTTGTTACCTGCAACCATACAGTCACCTCCTTATCCTACTCTCCTGCATCCATTAGCATAAAATGGTGAAGGGCAGCAATTTGGATTTGGAACTGTATACGCAGGTATAGCAGGCGGATTCAGATACTGCTCAAGGGCTGCTGTCTGAGCTGCATTATCAGCCAGTATTGCAGCAGTCTGACTGTTCTGAGTTTCTCTAAGATTTGCCATTGTAAGCTGCTGCTGAAGATCAGCAATCTTGTCATTCTTGGCATCTAGCTCAAGCTGACAAATCTTATCCATTATTGTTGTAAATCCTCTATTAGTAGAATCTACAAGTGCCTGGGTATTGGCTGTCTGCTGTGTCATAAGGTCTCTTATACCTTCAGTAAAAGCAGCTCGGTCCTGGCAGTTCTCTGTTGCCACCGTGTATTTCAGGTCAGCAATCTGAGAACGATTTTCACAACAGCAATTCTGCTGCTGCATAGCAATGTTGTTAATCATGCTTGTGAGGTTTGCCTGTGTATTACATCTAGACACCTCTGCATTAGCGAAGCCATTTGAAACAGCTGTCGTGAGATTATTCATCCCGTTCATAACAGCACTCTGGTCAAAGCCACGCTGAACATCGCTAGCAACTCCGTTTCCGTTGTTGCCAAAACCACCCCAGTTTCCACCAGTGAGTGCAAACAGCATAATGATGACTAACCACCATGCTCCATCCCCACCAGAGAAACCATTTCCATTGCCCATGATAGCGGCAATGTCTGCGGCACTAAGTCCGCCATCTCGAAGAATAGACATTTGTCACTTCCTCCTAAAAATATTATTTGCGTCCAACTATTAAATCTGCTATAGCCGCAAATTGCTGAAATTGTTCTGGAGGTATCTGGTTTTTTATCTCCATCCCAACCTCTTGAGGAGAACGAGTAGTCGACTGCTGGTATTGTTTCTCAAATGCCCCTAGTCTTTCCTTAGCTCCATTTACGCCTCCTAACAAATCTAATAAGTTGATACTGCCATTTTGAAACATGTCAATCACCCTTTCGCATTAGGACTTGTTAAGTCCTCTAAAAACTTTCTAAGTTCTGCAATCTCACCTGATAATGCTTTAACATCTTCTTTTGTAGCGTAATTCTCTAAATTCTGTTCCATCATGTTTGACTGATACTGAGGCATCTTCTCTTTGATGTCAAATGCCCTGAACAGGTTTGTCATTCCATTTGCATCTGTGCCTCTCATGAACATTTCATTAGTATCACTAGATAAAAGCAATACTGTAGAGCCTGGTTCCAGGCCATAGTTTAACGCAGATTCCTCTCCACCGCTTATACTGATAAGCCCATTCTGTGGGTTTCTTCCCGGTGGTTGAGTATTTGACTGGTAATTGCCAGCATTGTATGCGTAAGGGTTTGTAACCGAATTAAACGGTGTCATTATTTAGTCTCCTTCCAGTAATAAATCACGGTTTCATACCCACAATCTCCGGTGTCATAGTAATTGCCGTCCACCACAGCAACAACATGCTCATCAGTTGCCACTAAGTATTTTCCATAAGGATTGTCTTTGCAGAAATCTCTGATGGTATAACAATTAGGACAGGTATTACTAATCGGGTATCTTTTGAAACCGAACTTTTCCAAATATGAATTCCATACGGCATTAGTAGACGGCATCATGTGCATAAAGCCACCTTCAACACATATACCTACATAAACCTCTTGCCAACTCATATCTAAAACTTTTGAAACTGCTCTAACTGTGCAGTCATTTGTTAAAAGATAATCTGGATTTGGGTTGTAATAAATATACATTACTTTTTTTCTTTATTGTCTGACTCTTTATCGATTTCTTTACTCTCTGTAGCTAAGGCTTTCTTAATAAAGCTGGGTATTGGCACACCAAGCTTTTCAAGGTTCTCGCAAATACTTATTAATTCCATAATAATTAAGTATAGTGAGATACCACTGCTTACAGCAGCCGGTAAACTTAAACCAGTAACAAAAAGCTCGCCTATGATTATTACACAAATTTCGCCAATCTTCTTAGCAAGACCTTTGCGCAATATTGAGGACTTAACCTTGCCTTTTAGCCAAGCATTTAGCAAACCAGTAATAATGTCTATACCCATTAATACAATAGGTATCATTATTACCCACATTTCGTTTGCAAAGTGAAATTTGGATACAAGTTCCTGCATCTCTTCCATTTTGACCTCCTATTATTTAGGGTCTGCCATCATATACAGACGCCAATATGATTCATCTTTAGTTTTAGAAAGTGCATCGCACATAAATGAATTTGAAGGAGGATCCCAATTCAGTCGAACTTTTGTAAAAATATACTCTCTAGCTGAGGACATTTGGGATACATTGGAAACCAGCTGGCTCCAAGTTTCATTATAGCCAGTAATAATAAAGCCTTCATCTGGTCCTACTGCAATCTGCGTTAGATCACTTATAGCTGCATTAATATGAGAGATCAACTCTGGATCAAATGCTGTATCTTCTACTAATACTCCAAGCATCTTTTTAATTGACTCTAAGATACTCTCCTCCATAGTGTGTTCTCCTTATTCCTCTACAATGTCAACAAATTTGCTCATTACAAAACCAAATTTATTGTCAAACTGTATACGATACCAGTCAGGAAGCTCTTTTCTAATAACAACTCTTGTACCTTTGGTTATTATTTTGATAACATTGTCTCCCTTTTCAGGATCTTTTCTAACATTAAGTTTTTCAGCAGTTATTACTCCGATCTTGTTCTTCCTTACAGGTTCTTTTGCCTCTTTGGCTTCCGCAACCCGCTTTGGCTTCGTGTAATCTGTTCTCTTGTTATTCATTTCATTCTCCTTTACCATAGTTTTGTGTCTCCAGGATATCTTTCGACTAAAGTTTTTGTCTTTAGTATTGTGTCATCACCATAATGTATAGCATTATGCATTTCATGAGAGACACAAACTAAGTATTCAGGGTTCAAAATATCTGGGTTTCTTTCTGTAATGTCATCTATAAGAATTGGGTTAATGTGATGGACTAATATCTTTCCGGCTATAGGGTAATCTTGCAAACCCATTTCAAAGCCATTGTCTCTAACCATTACTTTTCTTCTTACATAGCGCCATTCCGGGGATGTATAAAACACTTGGTTCAAATATCGGTCAAATCCAAAGGTCTCTATACCAACATGACCTTTCAGCATTAAATATCTAAACCTTTCTTCTAAAGTATTCAGCTTTGAAAGCTCTGTGTAAGTTCTAATCATCCTCTTCATCCTCATCAACATTGCCAGTATATATGCCAAAGGCTTTAATAGCTTCTCTATACAGCTGTTCAGCATTGTCTTGCTCTTTAATTGAAGCCGACTTAGCTCTTGCAAGCTCGACCTCAGCTTCAAGCTTTGCCTTTTCAAGCTGCATTCTTGTAGTACCTAGCTTGAGGTAGTGCAACAACAGCGTATCGGATGCTGTGCCCTCTTCAATTCTCTTTTCAGCTAGGTCTACTGACTTTGCAATCATTTGGTTTTCTCTAGATTCTAATGTTAGAGCAGGAGGGCTTTTTGGTTTAGTAACTTTTTCACTTTTCCTTCTCATTAATTATCACTATTCCTTTCAGACCAACTAAAACTCTATAAAAGTACATAGTCATGCAACCAATGGAGATCAAAATCACTAATATAGGTAGCAGTTATGGGAGTAACTTTAAT
>CAMVRH010000022.1 GCA_947169835.1 uncultured Lachnospira sp.
GTCTCTACAGCCACGCAACTTCTAGCTGGCTTATTCTTAAAATACTTTCCGTATATCTCGTTAAATTTTGCGAAGTCTCCCATGTCATCTAAAAAGCAAACCGTCTTTACCACGTCTCCGTATCCTAATCCCGCCTCTTCCAAGATGGCTCCTAGGTTTTTCATAACTTGCTCTGTCTGCTCTTCTATAGTCTCGCCCACCACAACGCCAGTCTCTGGATCTAGCGCAATCTGTCCTGATGAGAACAATAGATTCCCAGTTATTACTGCCTGTGAATATGGTCCTATAGCCGCTGGGGCTTTGTCTGTACTTAACTTTTTCATAATTACTCCTCTACTTTAAATATTTAATTAGATACTCGAGCATCTCCACCCAAACATCTAGCGCTTCTCTTATTCTATCTATGTTTCCTTCTGCTCTCTTAATATAAAAGCTGATCACCCAAATCAAATAGCAAATGAATGTAGTTCTTGGGTCATCCACATACTCGCTTATCATTTCAAACTTATGCTCGTACTCTCTCATCACGCACTGCGCTGTGAATCTTTTTCCAAGCAATGCTGTCTGCGACAAATAATGGAACACATCCACATATGCCGGCATAGTTTCACTACAGTATTCCAAGTCAAAGAGTCTGATTTCATCCTTCACGTAGTAAATGTTCCAAGGTGTGTAATCACCGTGCGAGAAGGCAAATGTTAAATCGAAAGACTCTACCATCTCGATACCCTTTTTCACTATAGACTGCTGCTCTTTATCAAACACATCCACTTGTGTTTTCAAAAACTCCACACTCTCGCAAAAATCTGTGTCTTTATAATCTACATCCTTTTTAGTTTTACTAACTAAATCTTTTACTGTATCTAATATCTGCTCATTAAACTCTAGTTTTACACCTTGCCCCATTGGCTTATCACTAGCCTGAGCAAACATCTTTACTTCACCATCTAAATCTAAACCGATCACTCTTGGCACATACTCTATTCCTGCATCACGCAAATTCCTTAGAGCCTTTGCTTCGCTTTCAAATCTCTTGGCATTCTCCGCATTAGTTGTAACCTTCACATAAGCGTATATTTCATTATCTCCGTATATTTGAAGAACTGCTTTGTCATTTTGAGATGTCCAAAGTTCTCCCATATATGTTGCTACATGAAAATCACTTATCTGGAGTAGATCCTGCAATTGCTTTCTCACATCTCTATTCAACTCTATGTTTAATTTTTCTGCTTTTGACGCGCGCGCATAAAATGGAGCCTTATGTTTTTTGATAATGCTCTTTTTTATAGATGCTCCACCGCGAGATGATGGCTGGTACATATCCATTCCACCTTCCACGGCATCTTCTGGCATCACCCATACTTTGGCGTCGTGTTCAAACACCAGGCTCGCACTAGATGAACCTTCTCTATATAGTTTTTTTAATAATTCATTTTTTAACATATTATTTCCCTCTGCGAATCATTCTAAACACTAACTGTCTTGCGTGTAAGAATTCCTCGCGCCTATGATAAACCAAAAGCATTATTACATTTGGTACTATCACGCATATAATCATCTTCGCGCCAAACGTCAAGTAATTGTTTACTGGAATCAAATAGCAAATGCCCGCTGTTATAGCCGCTATTGCTATGTCCACCAAAACAAATACTAATATATATTTGAAATACTCCCAAGTTTTCTTTCCAAAGATTTGCTTATAAACATTTTGCGCAAGCCATGGTAAGTCCACGATAAATGAAACAAGCACTGTAGATAAAAGTATTCCGTATATTCCAATAAAATGGATTAATATCAAGTTAATTATCAAATTGAGCGCGGCGCATATAAGTTTTCTATACTTATCTTGCTTCCACAATCCTGCTGCATCTTTGAAGGTGTCCATGGAAAGTCCTAGTTCTATTATCATAAAGTATAGGCAGAACAAAACTACCATTCCATAGCCTAACATTAGTTTGTCGCCCACCCATAAATTCATAAATGGCTGGTAGAGTGCCGCTAAGCATGCGCAACAAAATCCGACTATCCAAAATGTTATAAATGTCAGCGTTTTAAAATTGTTGTAGTTCTTTTCTTTACTCTCAAGTATCAAGCTGTTGCCGATTCCAGAGCGGATGCCGTTAAATAAAACTGTGAACACTCCCACCAAACTGTTAACTACATAATAGTAGTTGTTGTATTTTCCAAGCATCACAAGTCCTAAGAATGCGGATATAACTATCGAGTCCACATTTATCATTACAACAGATCCTATCCTGCCGGCAAACAAGTCTTTGATCTTGGAGTTTATCTTTTTTATTTCTTCTTTTGGTAATTTGCCTTTGGCGCGGTACTTCGGATAAAGTTTGTCAGCAATTATGGCTGTTACCACATTTATCACTAGCTGTGATGCTAGCGCTATTATCAAGTATAGATAGTAATTCTTAAATACTATTAGGGATACAAACTGCAAAGCATACTGAACAGTGTTTACTCCTAGTAGCACTTTGCTCGAGACATCTGTCCTTTGATGCGCAATCAGTATGCTGTTTTTGTACGACAATACCCAGTAGGATAAAACCGTCGCGCCTAGGTTTAATAGATAAAGTGCGTAAACATTTACATCCGCAGGTACATCTCCCTTTATCAACTGAGGGATGAACGGAAGAATGACTAGCCCTGCTGCTAGCACTATCGCGCCTATAATTATGTAGTAAATTTTATATAGTCGCATTAATGCGCAGATGGTTTTTGTATCGTCATGCGCTATTGGTTTGTACATAGAAAATACTAGAGCATTTCCAACACCTAGCTCGGCTATATTTAGCACAGCCAAAATTGAGATGAACAGACTGTTTAATCCCACATACTCTGCACCCAAATATACTATTAAGGCGGTCCTTAATAAGAATGGCACAATTATCTGATAAATCTTCTGTGCCAAACCAAAAGTAATATTTCTCGATGCGTTTTTAGTCTTTTCTATTCTCATTTATTCTTCGGTCTCTTCTTCCTTGTTTTCTTTATAGTTAATGACCATCGCATTTGTACAGCCACATATTAGACACCAGTTGAGGAACAACGTCTTTCCAACCACACCATTTACCACATAAGTTGCAAGAATGACACTCACACTCGTGGCAGCGTTTATAATTAAGTACTCTCGTATTCCTTCCATCTTTTTATAATTCTTAATTAGCAAGAATAGTCCGCCTAGCAAGAACCATATAAGCGCAATCACTCCAAAGACGCCGCCGTATATTAGCACTCCATAAAAACCGTTATGAAGTAGCGGTATAGCTTTTCCTTCAATCTCTCCTTGCCAGTTATATGGAATAAATCTTACATTTATGCTTGCACCCAAGCCTTCGCCAAAGATTACTTCAAATCCATTTTCGTTGTTCTTCCACTGCTTTTGTGCTTCCTGCATTTCAAATCCACGCCAGTTGGCCATGGCATCATCTACAGTTTTGAACTTTTGCTGCGAACTGATTTCTGTACCAGTGTTGTCCAATTTTTCATTGAATGTTTCTACGGCATCCTTCGGCAAAACAGCAAACACAGCTATTAACGTGGCTGCAAATATAATTGCGCCCAATCCCATTCTGAAATTTATTCGCCTAAAGTCGAATATTAGTAATAAGATAAACGCTACCGCTAGACCTACTATCGCTTGACCAATCGCACTTCGTGTAAGTGAAGTCGCAATTTTTACTGCAAACAGAATCATTACTAAAATATCTATAACATGCCCAAAGATAACTTTCTTAAAGAGCAACTTCTCCACATAAAATGCAACTAGAACTATTGATATTTCAAAAACAAATCCACTAGCATATTCTCTAACGTCGGTGATGTCTTTAATCTGTCCAATATTTACTAGCACGTATAGTATTGTGTGAACACAGTTAAGGATTCCCACCAAGTATATCGTTTTAAAAATTGATTTGTGTTCGTATGCCATTTGAAGGAAGTATCCAAGCCAAATGCAAAGGATGGTAGGAAGCAAATAGAATAGCGTTCTAGTAACTTCCCTAGTTGAAAACATCAGCATTCCATACACTGTTGCATAAATTATAAAGAAAACATAAAGGTTTGAATTTTTGATTCTAGGAATAAGGATTTTTTTAATCCTAATAAAAATCATCACAAACAAAAGCAACGTAATAATCGTTGTTATACCATCTGAAACATAGTAAGATCTGGCAATTGAAAGCAATACCAATTCCCAGATAAACGGTGTTTCTTTTTTGAATTTTACGGTTGAAGCTAAATTCATATTTCTACTTTCCCACCATACTTCTGTTTGTAAGTTTGTGTCTAACCTCTATAAACTTAATCATCATTCTGTACACAAAGAATGGACATTTGTAATATACAAACTTTTGAATCTTTCCATTTTTTGATTCGTCACCCTCAGTCAACTCACTGCTCCAAGGCGACATCTTCAAATACTTCACATACTCATCCTTTAGCGGATGCGTGCAGTTTGAAAACCATGGTCTGTTATAAAGTTCACCTGTAAAGTGAATTACCAATGGGTTTTTCTTTGCGTCATCTATTTCTTCCTGCGTATAATATGTCTCCATCTTAAACAGTTTCTTTATCTGCTTAACTGAATACATAAACATAGGATTTATCACATTGTACTTTGGCGAAAGTATCTGTTTGTGGTCTTTGCAGAACTTATTAATTGTTCCCTGGTCCACGAACGGAGGGTTTCCATTAAACTCTTCCACGTAATCCACGCAAAGTTTTTCTGTTCCCATCTTTCTCCAAAGATCAAGATTAAGAACAATTACTCCGCCACAATTTATATATCTATCTTTATTAGTTAATCCAATCTTATGCACAAAGTAAGGGTTTACTGTATCTTGTACTCCAGCCACCAAAGTGTCTGTCATATCCATCTCTAACAAATCCTTTAGTGAGCCTGTAACCACAGTGTCGCAGTCAAACGACAACATTCTATCCACACTCTCTAGCTCTGGGAAGAATAGTTTTCCGTATGTACTTCTACAAAAATCTGTAGCCGACTTTAGCGACTTCGAAAGTTCATACAAATCTACAAAAACAATTTTTCTGCCATAGTCAGCCACTATTTTTCTTAAGCGTTCTTTGTTTTCCTCGCTTATGTGGTTATCGATTATATAAACGCAGATTTCATCTATGTCTTTATTGTTCTCCAACAAAGACAGTATTGATACGCCCGCATGTTGTGCGTAATTATCCATACATGAATATGCCACGTTCATTGTCATTTTATTTCTCCTCTAAACACTCGTTTATTACGTCTCTAATCTCAAGTCCCTTTTTGTCCCAAGTGTATTTAACTTTGTCCTCTTTAATCTTATTTATCATTTCATCTCTAAGAGATTTATCTGTAAGTTCTAGTATCGCTTCACTCAAACGATTAACAGTTGTGTTCTTTCTCGCAAGTTTGATTACTCTAGCTCTGTCCTCGTCAAAGTACCTGGTGTATCCACCTGTATCTATACAGATGAGTGGTTTGTCCATAGCCAGCGAGTCAAAGGCCACTGTCACTGCTCCCTCTTTCAAACTTGGGTTTACAATCACATCGCTCTTCGCCACTTTTTCTTCATACTCTTTCATTGGAAGTTCGCCACACATTCTAATGTGTCCTTCCATTCCATTTTCATCTATCAACTCTTCTAGTCGTTTTCTATCTTTGCCATCTCCCACTATGTCTAGTCGGATATCTTCGTTAGTCTTTACGACTTTGGCGAAGGCCTCTATCAGCACATCAAATCCTCGCCAAGCATCTAGTCTTCCCACCGCCAAATACTTGGTATATTTATTATCAGGTGTGCCTGTGACATTTTTCATTTCCACAGCCACATCCGTAAATAGCTTCGCTTTGTCTTTGTATTTCTTTGGAACGTTGTTTAACATTCCATAAGACTTACACAAAATTAGATCTGCGTTTTTACATCTTTTCTTAAATCCGAAATTGATTTTCAAAAGTCTTACGATTGTTCTTCTTGCAAACTCTACAAACCTAGCTTTTGCCGGATAGCGTTTGCTGTACTCCTTAGGAATAGTGTCCACTCCGCCAGTTGGTCCCCAGATAAATGTCTGTTTCATTCCATATCTGCTAGCTGGCCAAAGTGAGTTTCCATATGTTAGCAAATGATAAATGTGAATATCATTTGCTTCCATCGTCTTTTTTATGATTTTGTTTGTGAGCCTCTGCCACAAACAATAATATGTTCTCACACCTCTTAAGCCCTTCTTCCAGAACCTAAGTTTCTTCGGCAAATCATAATAAACAAAGTGTATATCATTGCCCTTATTGTTTTTCGATATCCACTCTTCGATATTCTCTTTATTCGATTCTCTAGTTAGAACCCATACCTCGAAGTACTTTGACATCTCCAAAGTCCAATGCCAACCTACTCCTATCTCCGTGCCGTAACCCGGCTCGCACGCATAGGCCGAAACCATAATCTTCTTACGTTCCATTTCTATCTTTTCCTTAGTCTTCGATTCAAGACTTTTTTAACTATGTTGTCTCTACGTTTCCCGTAGCATCCATACTTTTCGATAAAGTATTTTTTGCTCTCCACTGAGTATCTCATCAATTTTTCTTTATCTGCACCTTCACTGTCTTTGTGCAAGTGGTTCACTGATAAGTCTGCACAGTAGTATTCTATTAATCCTTTGTCGCGGGCTTGTGCGGCCAAAATGGATTCCTCCGAATATAGGAATACTCCCTCGTCCAAGAATCCCACGTCTTTCATAAAATTCATATCTACCATAAAGCAACAGCCTGATAGTTTTTGACAAACACCGCTCTTAGAATAGTTTTTCACATATGGAATTTTTTTGCTAAGTTTGTTTTTAGCAATTGCCATTCTCCAAAATACTTCCTCTAAAAAATAAGGCTCCCTTAGTGGGTTTTGATGTTTGCCGTCAGCTTTTACTATGTCTGTGCCAGCTACTGCTATTGTCTTATCTTCATCCATCAGATCAGATAGTTTCTTAAGATAATCTTTATCTCTAATCTCCACATCAGGATTAATGATTAGCGAGTAGTTGCAATTTTCTTCTGCTGCTTTTTTAAGGCCTAGATTGTTTCCAGCAGAAAAGCCTTTATTATCTTCGTTTATAATTACAAATGTATCTTGGTCTGCCAGTTGTCTTAAATCATCTTGTCTGTTTTCAGTAGATTTATTGTCCACAATGCACACTTTTAAATCGACACCTTCTTGCTTTTTCAAATAGTCAAAGCATTTCACAGTGTCGTCGTATGAATTGTAATTAAGAATAACTGCCATTACCTTGTTCATAACAACCTACTTCGCATAAAAGTTTAAAATAATTTCTGATGCCTCACCCGCTATTTCCTTTGGCGAGCGCTCAGCATTTATAAAATGAAATCTCTTATGTTTCTCTCCTAGTTTTTTGTACTCCTCTAGTTGTCTTTCAATCTCCACTTTGTCTAGTTCCTGTTTTCTTGAATAGATTGTGTCTGCGTTTGCTATCAGTATGAAGACAACTCCTGGCTGAGGTGTAAGTCTCACAAAAAATCTTCTCATCCATCTTGGAAGTCTAAGTCTGCTTCTTTCTGGATCTACTATAAAGTCATAGCTGTATCTATCAAACACAGAATATCTATCATAGTGAACATCTCTTCTCACGCATTTTTGCCAGCCGAAAATATAATCAAATGTGTAATATGCAATTCTAAAAAATGAACTGATAGGATTGGCTGGTTTATTTCTATGAGGTTTTTCAAAATCTTTGTCTTGCTCGCTCACTTTAGCCTTCTCTCCCACCTCACCTAGGTTTGGAATAATCTCCGGTCTAAAGTGATACACGTGAAAACGATTGTCATTTTCGTCATTCACGTAATACTTATTCATCTGCTTTATAGTCTCATCTATAAAGGTGCTCTTTCCACTTCCATCGCATCCGAGCACCGCAAACACTCTCTTGTGCTTACGATATCTAATGACCACTCGGTCTATCTTCTGCCATAGAAATGCTATCCTTCCACCTATCATCTTCGTAAACGATTGCTTCCTAGCATATTTCTTTAGCGCCTTCGTAAACTCTTTTTGAATATTAATTATCCCATCGAAATTTTTATCCTCTATCAGATGGGCGATTTTATTTCCAAGTCCTATTCCAAAAAGTTTATGTATCTCTCTTCTAAAGTCATCCTCGTAATTTTTTAGGCACTCTGATATCTCTTCTCTGTACTCGTCTTTTAGAATTGGATTTTTATATCCAAAAATTTTGTAGACTAGCAGCATTACTCCGTCAAAGAATTCATCTAGCACATAGAAATCTTTGTATTCCACAACATGTGAATAGAGTTCGTCAAAGGTATATATCTCATATCCTTTCACTCTGTATCCGCCTATTATATCGATATGAATTCCTGTGTTATTCTTGATACTCATTCCATGCATACATAGCATTTTGTCGAAACGCGCATCGTCGTAATACTCTAATCCATTGTTTTTAAAAATCTTTTTAAGTAGTTCCTGTGCATACTTTGCCTTTGCAGGTTCAACCACCAAATCTATGTCTTTTGATTCGTTTGTCTCAGGAAGTCCCTTATAGTTTCGCAAAACAAAATAACGGATATTTTCACTATTCAATTTTTTGATTAACTCTGTGAATATCTCTTCACATATTTTGTTCCACATACTGTTTCCTATCTCTCTGTTACTTTGTCTGATTTGATTCTTATCTCATCTTGTTTCGAATCTTTACTTCTATGCTTCTTCCTCTTTCTTTTCCAAGGATTTTTACTATGGCATTTCTAGCAGTTCTAAAAATTGGTCGCCCAACATTGATCCACAGTTTACTGTTTCCTCTTTTGAACTCTCGCTCGCTCATCCAGCTACTGGAGTATTTGTGAATGGCGCAAGTTTCATCCGTAATTCTAAATTCTTCTTCACCTAATTTTTTTGGATAGAAAAATTCTCTGTTAAATATTGCAAATCCTTCTACAACCTGTTTGTTTCCTCCCAACACCAATCCATACTCTCTCATGATATCCGTAAGAATTGAGACGTTTGCTATATTATCTATCTCGCCACTTTTGTTTAGGAAGTCGTGGCTTTCGTAGTAGTCTAGTAATTTTTTTATGATCTTGTCATTCTTTTCTACGGCCATTACAGCTGTTCCAATAAAGTGTCTTCTCTCGAATCCCATGAAGTTCTTTATTCCGCGTTTATTTTTAGCCTCAGAAAAAAGTTTCATCGCTCCCCTTGGGAAATCTTTTATTATTTCCACATCTGTATCAAAGTAGAGCCCACCTTCTTCATACAAAATCTTTGCCCTAGCATAGTCACTCACGAAGGCGTATTTTTCTTTGTCGTAGGCTTGTCTTGAAAACTTGCACGACGAATAATCAAAGTTTGACTCATCCCACTTTTTAATCTCAAAATCTGGGAAAAACTTTTTCCAACTCTCTATGCACTTTTGTTCCTTCTCTGGCATTTGGCCCTCGCCAAACCAGCAGTAGTGAATTATTTTTGGAATCATTGATACAATTTCTCCACTTCGTCAAAGGAGTTTCGAACATCCCTAAAGTTAAACTCTCGATAAATTCTCTTGTTGTAAACTTCTAAGATGTCTCTGTTTTTGATGATATATAAAATAGCCTGCTTCAAATCCTCTTTCGTAGGCTGAATAACCATTCCAAGGTGTCCTTCTTTTAGAAGGTCCTTTGCTCCCACTCTCGTGGTAACCAGTGCTGGCACCGCATAACAGAGAGCCTCTAGCACAGTGAAACCGTATGTTTCATACCACAGACTAGGTGCCACCAAAAGGTCTGCGTGCTCGTAAATGATATCTAGTTCGCCC
>CAMVRH010000023.1 GCA_947169835.1 uncultured Lachnospira sp.
TCTACCATTTCAAAGACCGCGCCTGATACAAAGACATTTAATACTGCGACAAAGAATGCAAATATTGTCGCTATTATGAATGAATGTTTTTCTGATATCGGTGTTTTAGGAAATTTAAAAACTAATATAGATTATATGCCATATACAAAAAGTTTGATGGCTGGCGCCAAAGACACAGTGAGTGGTTACTTCTACTCTTCTGTATTAGCTGGTTCCACTGCCAACACTGAATTTGAGTTTTTGACTGGAGATACTATGGCATTCTTGCCACCGGGCAGTATTCCTTATCAGCAATTTATAAACAAAGATACTGAGAGTATGGCCTCAGATTTGGCAAACCAAAACTACTCTACCATTGGAACACATCCTTATGTAGGTTACGGTTGGAACAGACGTACAGTTTACCCATTGCTTGGATTTGACCACATGAAATTCCAAATCGATATGTTCGGCTTGGAAAAGATTAGAGTTTACACCGACGATGCAAGTTACTACAAATATTTGGAGAACAATGTTTTTTATAACACTACTCCATTCTTCTCATTCAATGTAACTATGCAAAACCACGGTGGATATATTGGTAAATTTGAAAACTTTAACATAGATGTTCATGCAACAAACTTTAAAAATGATTCTACTGATAACTATTTGTCTTTGATAAAGGAATCTGATAAGCAACTTAAAAATCTAATCGACTATTTCAAAAAGCAAAAAGACCCTACTATTGTTGTGATGTTTGGAGACCATCAGCCAAATGATTATGTGGTTGAACCGATATATAACCAAAAAGGCAAATTTACAGCTGATTTGACTGGGGCGGATCATTTCGAGCGCTACAAAGTCCCTGTGATTATGTGGGCTAACTACGATATACCAGAGGATAATAAGCTAGTAACTAGCGCAAACTACATGGGCGGAATGGTTACTAAGTTGGCTGGATGTAAAACTAGCCCATACCAAAACTTCCTAGAGAAGTTGCGAGCAAAAGTTCCTATCATCTGCTCCCAGGGATTTATTGGCAAAGATAGTAAATACCACAATTTAAATGAATTGAACGATTATGCAAAAGAAATAAATGACTACAAGATTCTGAACTATTACAATTTGTTTAAATAAAAAAATAAAAACTAAAATTGTGCAAACAAAAAGACATAGAAACGAACGATTTTAAGTGAGTTCTATGTCTTTTTGTTTGTAGAAAATATAGTTATTTTTTTATTTTAATTCGAATTGTATTAGTCCAGTCTCCGTAATACTTCTTTCCATTGTAAATGATGTAGCTGCGAATCTTGAAGTAATACGTTTTCTTCTTCTTAAGTTTTTCGGTTTTGTACTTTTTGACTTTTTGGGCTAGTGTAACCTTTTTGGCTGAAGCAAAAGATTTTTTCTTGCTATATCTTAGTTGGTAGCCAGCAATCTTTTTAATCTTCTTCCACTTAAGTTCAACTTTTTTGCCTTTAATGTTTTTGGCTTTTTTAATAACTACATCTTTTAAATAAGATCTAGCTGATGGATTAGGATTGTTTTTTGCTTTAATCTTCACTTTGCAAGTGCCAGTATACTTTGTACCTTTGCCATGGAATGTCACTGTTACATTTCCATCGACGTCTGTATAAGGTGTGCAATAATAATCCGTTCCGTATACTAAGTCCTCACTGCCGTTATTGGCTGAAACCGTCAAAACCTTCTTGCTATTAAAACTAGCCTTTGTTGTGATGTTTGCCATAGGCATCTTAGCAATAGTAAATGTTGCTGAATATGTACCTGTGTAGTCGCCCACTCCTGTATATGTGATTGTGGCTATACCAGGCATCTGATTATTCTTGTATTCTACGCTGTAATCCTTAAGTGAACTTAGCCTATACTTTCCATTGTAAAAACTAATGTTATTTATTCTCTCTCTTGGTTCGTAGTACATAGTCTTTACAAAGTTTGTCATATCCTTTCTTATGTCAGAACTTCCTATATCGATAGGCTCATCTGCAAAAGTCATAACACTAAACGCAAATGTAAAAACCAAAATTAAAGATAAAAGTTTAATACCCTTCATTATTTTTTTGCTCCAATAAATTTATAACTACCCTTCACAATTAGTTTATCAAATATAATAAACATAGCTGGTAGCACGCATATAACGCAAACCATACTTACGATAGCTCCTCGTGCCATCAACATACATAGCGAAGCAATCATATCAATACTTGAGTAAACTCCTACGCCAAATGTTGCGCCGAAGAATGTAAGCGCACTTACAATAACCGACTTCATAGAAAATGCTAATGCATCCTTTGCCGCTAGTTTTTTGTCTTTGCCTGCGTTACGCTCAACCTTATATCTGTTTGTCATCAGGATAGCGTAATCCACCGTAGCTCCAAGTTGGATTGTTCCTATTACAATGGACGCTATAAACGGCAATGTCGTATGTGTAAAGTAAGCTGTACCCATATTGATAAATATGGCTGACTCGATTAGCGCTACCAAGAAAACTGGAATAGTCACTGATCTAAATACACATAATATAATTAAAAGTACAAGGAAAATTGATACAAAACTTACAACCTTGAAATCCTTGTCTGTGATCTTAATCAAATCTCTAGTACATGGGGCCTCACCCACTAGCATTCCTGCTTTATCATATTTCTTGATGACTTTCTCTGCATCGTCGCACAACTTGTTTGCCTCATCGGAACCCGTCTTGTACTGCGATAAGAAAATAATCATCTGATGATCTTCGCTCTTTAGTTCTCCAGATAATCTCTTTGGAATAAATGATTCTGGAATAGAGCTGTCAACCACACTTTCTAAACCAAGCGCAGTCTTAATACCTTTTACCTTATTTAGGTCTTCTATCATCATCTTGACCTGTTTCTCGTCTGCCTTGTTGTCCAAAAGAACGATGTTGGCTGAACCCATCTTGAAGTCTTCGTTCAAGATTTTTTGAGTCTTAACACTCTCTAGATCCTCCGGCAAAGAAAGTGACAAGTCATAGTAAACCTCATTGTGATTGTATCCATATATACCCGGGATCAAAAGAAGAATAAATATTATTACAAATATGTAGAAATACTTTGTAATAAACTTAGGTAGCTTCTTAAAGTCAGGCATAATCTGTTTATGTTTCGTTTTTTCAATTGCTTTGTCGAAGACTAGGATGAGTGCTGGCAAAATAGTTACACACGCAATTACACCAATAACTACACCCTTCGCCATTACGACACCTAAGTCTAGACCTAATGTGAAACTCATAAAGCAAAGAGCGATAAATCCAGCCACTGTAGTGACCGAACTTCCCACAATAGATGTAAGTGTCTCTTTGATGGCTCGTCCCATCGCACCATGCCTATCTTCTGGCGTCTTAGCAAGATTTTCCTCGTAACTGTGCCACAAGAAAATGGAATAATCCATAGTAACCGCTAGTTGCAACACCGCAGCCAGGGCTTTTGTGACATAAGATATTTGCCCAAAGAAAACATTCGAGCCTAGGTTGTATACTATGGCCGTTCCAATACTTGCCAAAAAGATAACTGGTATTAACCAAGAATCCATAAGGAGCGACAAAATAATTATAGAAATAATTACCGCAATTCCTACATATATAGGTGTCTCATGCTCCGACAATTCTTTAGTATCTTCTACTATCGCTGTAATACCCGTTACTTTACACTGATTCTTCGTAATCTTTCTGATGGTGGCGACAGCCTTCATCGTTCGTTCCGCCGAGCTCGTGTCGTTGAAAATCACCATCATCACCGTGGAATCATTGTGATTAAATACTTTATAGAGTCTCTTTGGCAACATAGATTTAGGAATTCTCAAATCCGCTAAACTGTCATACCAAAGAACCTTTTTTACAGCATCTACTTTTTCTATCTTTGTTTTTAACTGTGATGTCTTTTTCTCGCTAAGTCCATCCGTCATAATGAGTCCAAACGCGCCCGCGTCAAAGTCTTTCATCAAGATGTCTTGGCCTTTCATTGTGTCGATATTCTTAGGTAGATAAAACAAAAGGTCGTAGTTTACTCCCGTATTGAAGTAGCCAATAGCCGCAGGTATCAACAATGCCAATGCGACAATAAGGATGGCAACTCTAAACTTTACGACACCATGTCCGAATTTGTCCATCATAAGCCTACTCCCTCTCTCCAATCTCTGGTGTCTTGTAAATAAACTTCACTTGACCATCCATATCTTTAGATATACCGCCAAATGATTTATATGAACTACCTGCATCTAGCAAGTTTTGAATCTTATCTATTGCTTTTTCAGCCTTATCACCAAATAGAGAAGTTATTTTTCTAATTCCTTCTTCATTAAGTTTCTGTGCACCATCTTTTAAAGTCTTTGTGCCATCTGCCAAGGTATCAATTCCGTTACAGAATGTTGCTGTTCCATCCGCTAATGTCTTCGATCCATCACATGCCTGCTTGATAGCTTTTGCAAGTGTACCAGATGCTTCAACTAACTGTGGACTAGCAGCACCTATTTTTACTTTCATAACTTTAACGCCGTTATACAAAGTAATTACACCCTGATTTAGAGTATCCGCTCCGTCTTTTAATGACTGAGTACCTTTAGATAATGTATTAGTACCATCCTTTAAAGCACCTGTTCCATCGCTTAGTGAAGATGCGCCTTTGCTTAGCGAATTTAATCCCAAGTATGCTTGATAAAGTCCTTTCGCCAAATCACTAGAACCACTCTCTAGAGAATCCATGCCATTTGACAACTGCTTAATTTCTTCAGCATGATCGTTAATCAGGCTAGAAATTGATTGTTTTACATTATTTAAAGTTTTAATGCTGTAATAAGCTTGAAGTAATGAATAATAAGTAGATACATTTAAACCTTGAGTTGCTACTGCAGTTTCAAGAGGAGTTCCTCCTTTAACTGCTGCATTAATTCCTTCTATTAATCCATTAAGTTGAGCTTCAGATGTAATTTGTCCACCAGATGCCTCTTTAACCTGAGACATTATGCTTGCTATTTGATCATCTAATGTACCTGGTGTACTTTGAAGCATATCTATAAATTGCTTAACACCATCGTTGGCATCCTTAGCACCTTCCTTTAAAGCTTTTGAACCATCATTGATGCCGCCTTCTTTCTCAAAACCGTTTATGATTTGGGCTATACCTCCTGTGAGGTCTTTACTTCCTGCATCTAGGTCTCCTGCACCCTTGTTTACTTTTTTAGCACCATCATTTACACTCTTGGCACCTTTTGCCAATTCATTTGCTCCATCTGCCAACTTCTTTGCACCAGACTGTGCACTTGATAGTCCTTTTTTTAGTTCCTTATGGAACTTTTTATTACCCTTGTGGTTCTTCTTTGCTCCCTTTTTAAGTTTTTTAAGTCCTGAATTAAGGTCGCTTGTTCCTTTTTTAATCTTTGGCGAAGCCGTAGCAAGTTTCTGTGAACCATCAGATAACTGGTTAGCACCGTCCACTAAGGCATCAGCTCCTGCCTGAAGTTCGTTAATCTTTGATTTGATATTTGAAAGGTCGATAGAATCTTTAATGTTGAAATCAGCCAAATTGGATGTTGCAATGATTAATCCCATACTCATAGTACAGTTTTCAACATCTGCAGAAATAGTAAACTGGTCAGGCAAATCAACTTTGTTTAAGTATTCCTGAGCGGTTTTTAGTGTTTTGTGTAAGTTGTCGCCCAAACCAGGGACAGCGTAACCCAAAACTATCTTTGACTCGTCATAATCAGCCACTTTACCATTATCTACTACAACATTACTAAATGTCTCGCCATCTAGAATAAAACCTCCGAGAACGACAAATGGTACGAAATCATGCCCTTTTGTTCTCGCATTGTTTTTAAATTTATATTGAATCTGCAATTCTCCACTCTTTCCCTCTAGGTCTTTGGCGGAGATATCTTTTCCATCTAAAGTATAAGAAATAGAAACATCAATAGGAGGTTTCGCATCAGTTGTTCCTTGATATGTGATGCTCTTACCCTTATTTTCCCAAGTAAGATTTCCATCTTCTTCGGTATATTTCTCATCACCTTTAAGGTTTTTAATATTCTTCAAAATAGACTCGTCTGTAATGGGATCTTTTCCTTTTGCCTCTATTACATCACTGACAGTTGTCTTATCAACTGAACCATCTCCGTTCAGCTCTATATAAACTGTCTCAGTCTTCTTAGCCTTAGTGCTCTTCGAATCCTTCTTACTAACCTTTCCAGCCAACAAATTCCCCATTTGTCTAGGAGATACTTGTGGATCCTTTAACACTGCTCTTGTGTTTGTAGTCCCCAGCGCATAAACGCATACCATAGACACTAAAACTACCATACATATCATTTGTTTAACCCTAGTCTTCATAGTAAATACCGTCCTTTCATCTTCTTTAAGTATAGTACAAAACGCAAAAAAATCAAATCAAATGTATGTTCTTGCACTCTCACATTTATTACAAATTTTGGTTGACAAATTACAAAAAAAATGGTTTAATTAATACTCGTGAAAAGAAATTGTAACAATTTTGTAAAATTTGGAGGCGATTTTTTGAAAGCAAAAATTTTAAAAACAATTGTTCTTACAACATTAATAATATCAATGCTTAGCGCATCATTGTTTGTTGGCCCTACTGCTAACAAGACAGTCGAGGCCAAAGCAAAAGCTTCAACACTAAGACTTATGGCTGCAATCATTAACTCAGAAGCAGGTAACCAAAGTTACGCAGGCAAAAAGGCAGTCGGAATTGTTATTATGAACAGAGTTAAGTCAAAACAGTTCCCAAACACTGTTAAAGGTGTTGTTTACCAGAGAGGTCAGTTCTCTCCAGTAAGAAACGGTTCACTTAAGAAGTCATTCAAGCTATATGATAGCGGTAAGATGAGTAAGAGCATAAAGAAAGCTGCTGCTTCTGCTCTAAGCGGAGACAAGACAGTTAAGTATCACGGTAAGAAAATCAATATGAAGAAATATAAATTCTTCTCAGGATATGTTGCCGGATGCAAATTGAAAATTGACGGACATCAATTTAAATAATTGAATATAGTTTAATAAAAGAAAAGAACAAGGAATTAATCCTCGTTCTTTTCTTTTTGTTTGTGTTTATATATTACCACGAACTTTCTTCGCCGGTCTCTTCTTCTACTTTTATAGCCTCACCATTTGGATTTGTTGTTTCTTTGGCTGGCTGTTTTTTCTTTTTCTTCTTAGCCTTATCAGCTTTTTGTTCAGCCTTCTTTAGCTTCTTAGAGTGTTTCTTTATATACTCTTTTTCTTTTTCCTTTTTAGACTTCTTAATGTTCTGTTTATGGTAATCCTTATCAACTAAGTCTTTTGAGTCATAAATCGGTCTATAAACAGCTATGCAGTCGTGATCTCTAGCTGATACTGCTCTAGTTCTAAAGTCTACACCTTCGCCAGACATTTCCATTATTGTTTTGTTGTCTTTAAACATAGCAACGTGTGTTACATGTTTATAGTGATCTTCAAAAGTATCCACTTCTTCATCTGAGTAGAAAATGATGTCTCCTAGTTTGGCACTACCCAATTTAACCTTTAGCGCGTTACCCTCGCACCATCTAAGTTCTGTTTCAGTATTTGCTCCTTCTCCACCCATATTCATTCCGATGTCTTTGTAGCAGGCGTAAACGAATGATGAACAGTCTGCAAAACCCTTTTGATGTCTCTTCGATTGTGAATATGTATACTTCTTATATTTTTTAGAGAACTCTAGTAAACGTTTTTTCTTAGTTATTGTTTTAAAAGACTTAGTATCTTTATTATTTGTATGCTTAAACGCTAGTAGCTTTCCGCAGTTTTTGAAGTTTGTTTTATCTCCGTCTGAAAGTTTTTTATTTGTCTTGTTGAGGAAAATACTATTGCCCGCAAATCGATCATTGCTTTCTGGTGCAAAGTACTCACTCAAGTTCTTCTGCTCTACATAGCATTCTTTACTTGTAATCTTGTATTTATAAGTCTTTCCATAATCAAAACGACTTTTCTCTGTTATAGCTTCCTTGAATTTGAAAGTATCTTTTTTAACTGATTTCTTCTTAGCAGTTTTAATTACTTTATATTTGCCATTCTCTTGCTTTTCGTAAAACTTAAGCACTATATCTTGCTTATTTTTAAATCCGTCTAGCTTAATAGTTACAGAATTTGTTTTCACATCATAAACAGATGCTAATTTTTCAGCGTCTTTCTTCTTTGCTTTCTTTTTAGTATCTTTCTTCTTTACTTCAGTTTTATATGTCCATGTCTTGGCTGCTTCCACCATCATACTAGGTGTTCCCGCCAAACACAAAGCAACAACTAAAGCTATTACAATCTTCAATTTTGAATCCGTTCTTCTATTATTAAAAATCATACCTTTACCATTATATATCGTATCTTAATTTATGTAAACTACTCATTTTTTAGTTCTACAAAATAATAACAGCCAAATGTGTTTATTATATGAACATTTGCCTGTTATTAATCTTCTAAAATATTATCGTATCTAATAGCTCTTACTGTGTGCTCCTTCTGTAGGCCAAGGTTTTTATATGGATTATCCTCTAGCGCTGCAGTTCCTACAAACTCCAACACCACCGCTCCATCGTTATGACCCCATTTATCAGCTGGATGTTGGTCATAATAGGTTTTTTTCTGACTCTTGCTATCGTAAATGATACATTTCAAAACTGTGCCATCTGACATCAAAAAATCAATCTTATCACCGACCTCGCCAAAGGTCTGGGTGCACGCAATCAAATATCTTCCGTATAGTTTTTGAAATCCCTGGTCATCTTGTCTGTCCTTTGGGGACTCCTGCTCCCACAACTGATCTACTTTGTATTGGTTAGAACCAACTGCGCAGTCGTAGTAATTTAGATCCCACTCTCTAGTTGCATACCAACCACATCCTTCAGGAATATCTATTACTACTCTTCCATTGAAATATAAGTAAGAAAAAAGCACAGGAATAATAAGCAAGATTATCAATACTGCATAACCTTGCACAGTAGAAAGTGTATTAACTTTTCTTCTAGTTTTCTTTGCCATTGTTTCGTCTTTCTTCTATATAAAGATATATTTCATAAACTTTCACTATTATACTAGACAAACCGTCTTTTTCAAAGTAAAAGAAGCCCTATTTCTAGGACTTCTTTCGGAGAAAATTCATGAAAAAACTAATTAAACATTAAACTATTTTAGTTTACTGTGTCTTTGCATTTTCGTCTTTGTCGTCATCGTCTTCTGAGTCTTTCTTGTCGTCATTGTTGCCCTTCTTATCAGTGTCTTTCTTCTGACTATTCTGACCATCGTTTGGAGCCTGCGCATTAGGGGCTTCTCCTTGAGGAGCTTGTCCCTGAGGAGGCTGACCTTGTGGTGGCTGACCCTGCTGGTTGTCATTACCCTGAGGCGCCTGACCCTGTGGTCCACCCTGATTACCTTGGAACTGCTCGATTTGTTTGCCATTTCCCTTCGGACCTCTTGGAGCACATCTCCTTGTAGCTAAACATATATTACAAGCTACTGATCCGGCCAAGACAATCGCCAAAACCAAAATTGCTATGTTCTTTCCACTCTTAAAAAAATCTTTCATATGCTGTACCTCCTTAACTGTGATACGTAGAGTATAGATTTCGCCTGTGAACAAAGTGTGTTTAAAAAAG